>CAYMEJ010000083.1:0-2536 GCA_964389735.1 uncultured Muribaculaceae bacterium | reverse complement strand
GTCGTTGGGGAAGAGGAATGTCCCCAAAGTATACAAGGACCGATTGAATAAAAAATTTATAAATGAAGGGAGCGAACTCCTTGATAGATTACAATAATTTTGAATCCATTAGAATCGCCTTGGCCTCTCCGGATAAAATCAGACAATGGTCAAGAGGAGAAGTTAAAAAACCTGAAACAATTAATTACCGTACTTTAAAACCAGAAAAGGATGGTCTGTTTTGTGAAAAAATATTTGGACCAACCAAGGACTGGGAATGCCATTGCGGAAAATATAAAAGAGTAAGATATAAAGGTGTTGTTTGTGACCGTTGCGGAGTTGAGGTTACAAAGGCTAAAGTAAGAAGAGAAAGAATGGGACACATCGAGCTTGCTGCTCCTGTTTCCCACATTTGGTACTTTAAAGGTATACCATCAAGAATGGGATTAATACTTGACATGTCTCCAAGAGCACTAGAAAAAATATTGTATTTTGCACAATATGTTGTTACTGAAGCAGGTGACACATCATTGTCTGAAAAACAGCTTTTAACTGAAATGGAGTACAGAGAATACAAAGACCACTATAAAAATGCATTCAAGGCAGAAATGGGAGCTGAAGCAATTAAAAAGCTTCTTGAAAAAATTGACCTTGAAGGAGAAGCAGCTGAATTAAAGAGCGCACTTAAGGACAGTAAGGGACAAAAGAAAATAAGAATTACAAGAAGACTCGAAGTTATTGAAGCCTTCAGAGTTTCTGGAAACAGACCTGAATGGATGGTTCTTGATGTAATTCCTGTTATCCCTCCTGAATTAAGACCAATGGTTCAGTTAGACGGGGGTCGTTTTGCAACATCTGACTTAAATGACCTTTACAGAAGAGTTATAAACAGAAACAACAGATTAAAAAGACTCCTTGATTTAGGAGCTCCAGATATAATAGTAAGAAATGAAAAAAGAATGCTTCAAGAAGCAGTTGACGCGTTAATTGATAACGGCAGACGCGGAAGACCTGTTACAGGTCCTGGAAACAGACCTTTAAAATCTCTTTCAGATATGCTTAAAGGAAAGCAAGGTCGTTTTAGACAAAATCTTCTTGGAAAAAGAGTTGACTACTCAGGACGTTCAGTTATAGTTGTTGGTCCTGAACTTAAATTCAACCAATGCGGACTTCCAAAGAAAATGGCACTTGAATTATTCAAACCATTTGTAATGAAAAAGCTTGTAGAAAACGGTTCAGCCCACAATATTAAGAGTGCGAAGAAAAAGGTTGAAAAGGTTGATAATGCAGTATGGGACGTATTAGATGAAATAATTAAAGACCACACTGTAATGCTAAACCGTGCCCCTACTCTTCATAGATTGGGTATTCAGTCATTTGAACCGGTACTGGTTGAAGGTAAGGCTATAAAGCTTCACCCATTGGTATGTACTGCATACAACGCCGACTTTGACGGTGACCAGATGGCTGTTCACGTTCCATTGTCAGTGGAAGCACAGGCAGAATCAAGATTTTTAATGATGTCTACTAACAACATACTTGCTCCAAAGGACGGCAGACCTATAACAACTCCAACACAGGACATGGTACTTGGAAGCTATTACATGACATTAGAGATTGAAAATTCAAAAGGTCATGGAATGATATTCAAGGATTACGACGAAATGATGATGGCATATTTCAACAAAGAAGTTGATTTACATGCAAGAGTTAAAGTAAGAGTCACTGTAAATGGAGAATCTCAGTTTGTTGAAAGTACTGTGGGAAGATTCATATTTAATGAAAATATTCCTCAGGATTTAGGATTTGTAGATAGAGAAAAAGATAAATTCTCTCTTGAAGTAGATAAAACAGTAACAAAGAAACATCTTGAAGAAGTAGTTTACAGATGCTTTAGAAAATATGGAAATTATCATACAGCAGATGTATTAGACGGAATTAAATCTACTGGATATAAATATTCTACTAGGGGAGCTTTAACTATAAGCGTAAGTGATATAACAGTTCCTGAAGAAAAGAAAGAATTAATTGAAGCAGCAGAAAAACAAGTTATCGAATATGAAAAGAAATACAGAAGAGGTTTGATGACTGATGATGAAAGATATGAAAATGTAATTAAAATTTGGAATCAGACTACAGAAGATGTAACAAATGCACTTATGGAAAGCCTGGATCCTTTAAACTCTATTTATATCATGTCAGTATCAGGAGCCCGTGGTGGTCGTAACCAAATTAAACAGTTAGCCGGTATGCGTGGACTTATGGCCTCTGCATCAGGTAAGACAGTTGAGGTTCCGGTTAAATCAAACTTCCGTGAAGGACTTTCAGTTCTTGAATTCTTCTTGTCTGCTACCGGTGCACGTAAAGGTTTAACGGATACGGCACTTAGAACAGCAGACTCTGGTTACTTGACAAGAAGACTTGTTGACGTAAGTCAGGATGTAATAGTAAGAGAAATAGATTGTGGTACAACTGATGGTATTACAGTTGAAGATTTTATTGATGGCAAGGAAGTAATTGAAGAATTAGCAGAAAGATGTGCAGACAGATATGCATC
>CAYMEJ010000082.1:0-2730 GCA_964389735.1 uncultured Muribaculaceae bacterium | reverse complement strand
TGTTTTAATACTTTTTTATGACGAGCTTTTGTTACTGCTCCATTTTTTACTCTTGGCATTTTAATTCCTCCTTCTTATTAATTATTATTTAATTAAATTCTTTAATCTTCTAGCATCACCTTGTGCTAATGCAGATTTGTCTCTCTTTCCTCTGTTGAAAGATGCGCTGTTATCTCCTGTATTATGTCTTAGACCAGGATGTCCAATTGTAATACTTCCACTTTGTCTTTTGTTTAATACTTTTTTTAGACCTTTATGTGTCTTCATTTTTGGCATAATAATTACCCTCCTATTATTTATTTATTTGGTGCTAATAGCATTATCATTGTTCTACCATCTAATTTAGGTGGTTGTTCAACAACTGCTATATCTTGAATACGAGTAGCAAACTTATCAAGTACTTCCTTACCTAATTCAGTATGAGCTAACTGTCTACCCTTAAAACGAATTGTTACTTTAATTTTATTTCCTTTTTCTAGATATTTAGATACTTGTTTAACTTTAGTTTCAAAATCTCCAATATCTATAACAGGTGACAATCTAAATTCTTTTACTTCAAAATTAGTTGCCTTTTGTTTCTTTAAAGCTTCCTTTTCTTTTTTTTGTTTTTCGTAACGATACTTATTGTAATCAATTACCTTACAAACTGGTGGATTTGCAGTAGCATTTAACATAACCAAATCAAGTCCTGCATAATTAGCTAATGTTAGTGCATCCTTAATTGATTTAACACCTACTTGCTCTCCATTTGGACCAATAACTAGTACTTCACTTGCCTTTATTTGCTCATTAATAAGCAAATTACCTTTATTGTTTGCTATAAAAAACACCTCCATTAAATATAAAAAAGTGAGTACAAATGTACCCACTTCTAAACACACAATAATAGTATATATACTATATAATCGGCATTATACCTAAAGCTATACGCAATCAGGTGGATGTGGATACATCTCTTTCCTTTTTCAATTTACTATTAGATTATACTTATAATATGCTTAATTGTCAAGCATTATTATTATTTTATATTTATTTTTTATATATTTCATTATATTTTAATATTAAAGTATCAACTTGAGTTAAAGCTCTACTACGAGTACTATTATCTATTTCTACTATATTTTTAATTACTTTATCTATTAATGGATAATTTAAGTATCCTCTTGGAATTTCTGAAACAAAATAAGGATTTATATTTATTAATTTAGTAATATAATCATTATCTTCTAAAAATTCAGGATGTCTCATAATATACCAATTAGCATCTACTAATTCATCACCATGTCTTCTATTTAATTTTTGTATTGATAATAAAGAATTATTTTTATCATTTCTAGATCTTTCATTTAAGATATATGGAAAATAATATAATGTACCTGTATTATCATTTCTAATAGCGTGTTGACATACATCATAATCTGATTTAACTTCATCATCAAAGAATCTTAATGCACAACAATAATTTGTTTCTATTCCAAGTTCATTTAATCTATTACCTATTGAATAAATACACATAGCAAACTCTTTATTATATTTAAGTTCATCACCCATACCAACTAAGCAATCATCATAATATCTCTTAAACATTTGATTATCAATATCCACTTCACTACCCCAATGACCAAATAAAGAATAAATAAAGAAGTATGGATCATTTTTATATGGTTCAATTCTTTCTATCATAGAAGGAAATGCTTCATTAATACGTGGAACATTTCTTTTTAAAGAATCAATATCACTTACAACATATCTATATTTTTTATCATATTTATTAAAGTATTTTACAATAGACTCTTCATCTTTAAATGCTAAACAAATATTTTCTATCTTCTTATATATTGAATCTCTCTTCATATATAGTTCCCCCTTAAAAATACGTGTATTATACCAAAAAAAAGGTAAAAAGTCAAGAAAAATGACTCTTTACCTTATATCTATTGATAATATTTTATTTCTATATTACTAGGTTGAATTGTTTCATCTAAGAATACATTAGATATTCCATCATATAACTTAATATTATTTAATTTAGTTTGAGTACTTCCAATTAATTCAGTAAATGTACTTCCATTATTTATTCCCCATTTACCATTTTGTTTTTCTATTGTTTCACCTGTTCCAAGTCCATTTATTACATTACCACTTGTATCTTTTAATTCTAATACATATCTTTGTTCTTTATATGGTTCATATGCTGTTCTTTCGTTTCCATATTCTATTTGAGGATACAAAATTGTATCTAACACAATGTTAGCAGCAGATGCTTGATATTGAATATAAACTCCCATTTTACTCATTTCACTATTAATTGTATAATTTGAAGGATAAGTTTTAGAACCATCTTTATATTCAATCATCAAACTCATACCTCTTGAATTTGGTAATTGTTTTGTTGCATCAAATACTGCATTTACGTATCTTTTACCAATTACATAATATGGATAATTTGATAATGGAACATCATTTAAAGTTAAAAACATAGTAGACCATTTTGTACTATCACCTTGTTCAACAACGCCAACTGCTTTTACTCCATAATCATTTACAACAGTATATGTAACATTACCATTAGCAATACTATATCCTACTTTTTTCCATTTATATAAATTAAATAAATTTTTACCAGTAACAACTAAATCTATTGTTCCATCACTACCTACTTTAGTTCCACTTACTGTATTACCATATATCTTAGCATCCATTACTGTTTGTCTATCTGTATTAACATTA
>CAYMEJ010000081.1:0-2863 GCA_964389735.1 uncultured Muribaculaceae bacterium | reverse complement strand
ACAAAGAAGTTCGTAGGAGTGTAGTTAAACTCCAACAAAATTCCCGACGATGAAGTCGTTAGATAAATAAGTCCAGTAAAATCAAGGCTTCCGAGGTTTTTGGTCAGGTGTTGACCAAGAAATGACCAAGAAATTCTATAGTCATTTACATGAGTCAACGCTTACATACAGAGTAATTTGAAGTCCAGTTTAATAGAAAAAGCACTATTAGAGGATATTTTCTAAAGAAATTTAGAAGATATCCTCTTTTTGCGTTATGGAAAATTGGTCAGAAAAACTTGCAAATTAGTCAGATGAAGATTGGAGAATTATATGAAGGAAGAACAGAGACAGAGAAGAAAGAGTATGGACAAATTTGTTAGGTATCCAGATGGAGCAGCAATGTACCATGTTAGTGTTTCAACATTTATGCAGTGGGCGAAGGATGCAAAAGCTTGTTACAAGGTAAAACAATTAGTGTTGGTAAATTTAGAGATCATTGATGAATACTTGGAGGCGTTTCATATGGATGTTGCCGGTGTTATCCTGAATCCATGGGATAAGTTCTTTCTTTTAGATAAAGAGTTAATTCAAATTATTATAGATGCGAACAGTCAACCAAAACTACAAAACCATATCTATTTTGATAAAGGAGATATTACAAAACTGAACTGTGAGTGTATTGTAAATGCTGCAAATAAAAGCATTTTAGGAGGCGGAGGTGTGGATGGAGCGATACACAGGGCGGCAGGGAAGGAACTTCTTGAGGAGTGCCGTAGTCTTCATGGATGTCATATAGGAGAAGCAAAGATAACAAAAGGGTATCATCTGAAAGCAGATTATATCATCCATACGGTTGGACCGGTATATTCCGGAAAAAAGCAGGATGAAATCGACCTTGCAAATTGCTATAGAAATTCCTTAGAACTTGCAAAGGCACATGGCATTCACAGCATCGCTTTTCCTGCTATTTCAACAGGAGTATATGGATATCCGCTGGAAGAAGCGATTCCAATTGCAATCTATGCAGTGACGAATTGGTTTAATGAAAATGCAGACTATGGCATGGCGGTTATCTATTCTTGCTTTGATCAGAATACTTACGATATGTATCAAGCATTTGTTGAACTTCTTAAGAGAGGAGCAAATTAGTTATGGATAGAATTATCAGAGTGACAGGCAAAGGAAAGATATCAGTAAGACCAGATACTATTCGCCTGAATATTAGTCTGGAAGATGTAAAAAAGACCTACGATGAGACACTTAAGCAATCCACAGAACAGACAGAGGAGCTGAAAGATTGTTTCGAGACATTGGGTTTTGCTAGAAATGACCTGAAGACATTATTTTTCAATGTAGATACGGAATACGAGAGCTATCAGGATGATAATCGGAATTGGAAGCGGAGGTTCATAGGATATAAGTTTACCCACCGTTTCAAAATCGACTTCCCGGAGGATAATGAGAGACTGGGAAAAGTATTGTATGCATTGGCATATAGCAGCGTTCATCCAGAGTTTACCATTTCTTATACGGTGAAGGATATGGAAGCATGTAAGAATCAGCTTCTTGGAAAAGCAGTAGCTGACTCCAAACAGAAAGCAGAGATCCTGACACAGGCAGCAGGGGTAAAATTAGGAACATTAGCTACCATTGATTATTCCTGGGGCGAGATGGAGATTATTTCCAGACCAATGAATAAGTTGATGGAGCCGTGTATGGTAATGGAGGACAGTGTGGGAGCAGCCTACGATATTGATATCGAACCCGATGATATAGACGTGACGGATACAGTTACAGTTGTTTGGAGCCTGGAGTAAAGTATGTGAGGAAGAGAGTACAGATAAATAGCCATAAGGAGATTGTCAGAAGAGATATGGATAGAGTACATAAGGTAAATGAACAATTGGTTGTTAAGCCTCAGGACAGTCAGATTGAAGGAAATAGAAGAAAACAAATTTGCGTAAAATTAGGTGATGGAATTCAGGCAGTGGTAATTGGAATCAATCCAAGTACAGCACATGATGGTCAGAGCGATGTAACACTTACAAAGATATGCAGGTATCTGGATTCCTATGGAGTGGGCGAGGTGATCATGCTCAATCTGTTCAACACCATTTCTACAGACCCAAATGGAATTGACAAAAGCGAGTATTGTGATTTGTCACAGTATGATGCATTATTTCAAGGGGCAGATATAATTGTGGTAGCATGGGGAACGGAGAATACCTATTTGAAGGAAAAACAAGATGCGTTTATTCAGTTGCTTCCATATAGTCCTAAGGTCTATTGTATCGCAGATGAACACGGTAATAAACCGAGACATCCAAGTAGAATGAAGTATTCTTATCCCCTGGAGCATTATTTCTCCCAACCTGCCCCAAAGCAGTATCCAGTTGTAACGCTATGCGGCAGTACAAGATTCAAAAAGGAATTTATGGAAGTACAGAAACAACTTACTTTGGAAGGTAATATTGTTATTTCTGTTGGACTGTTTGGACATTCAGGAGACGAAGAGGTCTGGGAAAATATGGATGAGGGCACATTGACCAAAACTAAGGAGATGCTCGATGATATGCATAAGCGTAAAATTGATATGGCGGATAGTATTTTTGTCATTAATGTAGGTGGATATATTGGTGATAGTACAAAATCAGAAATAGAGTATGCAAAGAAACTTGGTAAAATAGTTCGTTATTTGGAGTGATGAGATGGATAAGCCTATATATTTTTCAAAAGTTGAATATCAGACTCGTGTGGGATATGGTGAGGTATCTAATGTGCTTTTATTGGATATAGAAAAGCAAGAACTTTCGTATCAGGTCTTTCATTATCATAGGCAAATGCCAAGTGTGCAAGGCATTGTTTCCGAAGAATGGAACGG
>CAYMEJ010000080.1:0-3032 GCA_964389735.1 uncultured Muribaculaceae bacterium | reverse complement strand
GCCTGAGTGATGGAATGGTAGACGTGTCGGACTCAAAATCCGATGGTGGTGACACCGTGTGGGTTCAAGTCCCACCTCAGGCACCATTAAGGTTTTAACTCAAATTTCTTTTATAAGTAAAATAAAAGTTTTTTGAGTTTTTTTATGTAATAATTTAAATAAATCAGTTGAATTATACTAATTTTAAATGATAAGCAACATATTTATTGGGTTATTAATTTATGTTATAATAAAATAGTTTAAGGAATAGGTGATATGTAGTGAAGATATATATTGTTAGACATGGTCAAGTTCCTCATAATGCATTAAAAAGATATTGTGGTTGCGATGAGGATTTAAATGAAACAGGAATAGAACAAGCAAAAGAACTAGCTGATAAAATTAAGGGTTTAGAATATGATATTGTCATTTCTTCTCCATTATTAAGAGCAAGACATACTGCTCAAATAATTAACGATAGTAATAAAGGTATAATTATTGATGAAAGATTACACGAAAGAAGATGTGGTGATTTAGCTGATAAGCCTCTTTCTTGTACTGATAGAAATGAGTATTGGAATTATAATACAACTATACAATACGGAACTTCTGAAAATATGAAAGACTTTTTCTTAAGAGTATTTGATTTTTTAGATGATTTAAAAACGAGAAATTATGATAGTGTTTTAATTGTAGCCCATAGTGGAGTATCTAAAGGGTTTAGTGCGTACTTTCAAGGTATTAATGATGGAAAGTTTTTAGAACATGGATTAAAGAATTGTGAAATCAAAGAATATGAATTGTAGGTGTAATAGATTATGAGTAAAGGAAAAATAATATCTGCTTTTGCAACTTGTGGAAAGACTTATCTTGGAAAAAGATATAGTAATGTTATTGATTTAGAATCAAGTAATTATAAATTTATTAATCAAGATATAGATGTTCCAGTTGAAGTAAGAAAAGGTTCTGTTAGAGAAATTAATAGCGAATGGCCTAATAATTATTATGAAGCAATTGTTGAGGCACAAAGTAAATACGATATTGTATTAGTTCAATTAAAACCAGAACATTTTGATTATTTTGATCAACATAATATTCAATATAGTATTGCATATCCAAATTTAAATAATTGGGACAATGTAGAGAAAAGATGCAGAAATAGAAATAATAATGAAAAATTTATTAACAAATTAAAGGAAGTTTTTGAACCATATTATGTAGATTCCATGAAAAGAAATTATGAAAAATTTTATATTTTAAGTGGTGATATGACTTTAGAAACATGTTTAATAGAAGATGGAATTGAATTAAAATGTAATTAATATTTATTACAAAACATAAAAAAGAAATATTATAGTGTTAAAAGATGATGTTATATGTTACTGTAGAATAGACATTGTTATATTATGATATAATAGAAAAGTAATGTAATTATAGGAGGAATATTTATGGATAAATTAAATGAATTATATGAGTTAATTAAAAGGGACGAAACTGCAGTACTTGCTACTGGAACAAGTGATAGTGTTACTATGAGAACTATCAGCCCAGTTTTCTATGAAAATAAAATATTATTTTTTACTAACAAAAACTCACTAAAATTTAGTCAACTTCAAACAAATCCTAATTGCTGTATTTTAATAGGTAATTTCTTTGTAGAAGCAAAAGCAACATTTTATGGTTCAACAATGTTAGATGAAAACGAAAAACTTAGAAAAGTATACGATGAAAAATTTCCGGGAGCTTTTGATGAAAATGTAGATTTAGGTGGACGTGATTCTGATTTTGTTATATTTGATTTAATTAAAGCATCTGGTTGGGAACAAAATGAGAATGGATTATTACCATTTAGCATTGAAATAAAATAATTATAATTAGAACATTTATTGTTCTTTTTTTTTATTTTTATTTATGTTAATATGTAATAAAGTAGGTGCTATTATGAATAAACTTATAGGAACAAATAAATCTTTAAATGAACAGTTAATAATATTTGAGAAGATTTTATCAACAAATAATGATTTAATGATTGTATTAGAGAGATTAAGCAAATCTAATTTAAAAAACTACTATGTAGGTGCTGGTGCTATAAATCAAACTGTATTTAATTATTATCATGGCTTTGATTCAAATTATGGTATTAAAGACTATGATATTGTTTACTTTGATAAAGATTTATCATATGAAAAAGAAGATATTATTATTAAAAATATTAGTCAATTACTTAGTGATATTAATATTGATTTTGATATAAAAAATGAAGCTAGAGTTCATCTTTGGCATAAAGAAAAATATGGTTCTGATATTGAACCTTATACAAGTGTAGAAGATGCTATTAGTAAATGGTTTACTACTGTTACTTGTATAGGAGTTAGATTAGAAGATAATAATTTAATAGTATTTGCACCATATGGTTTAAATGATTTATTTAATTTATTAATAAGACCAATTAAACAAAATAGTTTATTAAAAAAGAATTATTATGATGATAAGGTTAATAATTGGAAAAATCGTTGGCCTTTGTTAAAAACTATTGAATGGAATGAAACTGATATATAGTATCAGTTTTTCTTTTCTTTTTTTTTAAATTATGCTACAATAATTTTTGTTTTTGAAGGGTGGTAAAGTTTATGAATAATTATGAATTACTTATGAAAGAAGTAAATGATCAAATTATTGAATGTGATAATGAAAATGAAAAAGAAATGAGAAATAAATTTTATAAAAATATATATTCTAATTTTCACCATGAAGATGATACATTAAATATAGTTAAAGAAATTCAAAAAAATTTTATTGATTATGGTGAACAATATGGTTTTGATTATATAGCATTTGAAAATGATTGTTTTGAAAAACTAATATTAAATGATATGGACGAAAAGTCAAAAATTAGATTGAAACAAAGACTAATTCAAATTGATTTACAATTAGAGTTACATAGATTTAATTCTTATGAAGCAAATCTTGCTATTAAAGAAGCTAAAGATAATTATAAAAAAGAAACAAAAAGACCTTGCGATAAGGTAAAAGTACAAGCATTGACTTTATAA
>CAYMEJ010000079.1:0-3126 GCA_964389735.1 uncultured Muribaculaceae bacterium | reverse complement strand
GGGCCTGATTGAGAGCCTCGCCATCGCCAATGTATATGGTTTTTGCAAAAAGGATAGCCGAGTGGGACGAGCGGCTTTGGATTACTCTGCTGGATACCGCCACGGTTCAGCAGGACGGCAGGATTGTGTTCCACTTCAAAAACGGTGTGGAGATAATGGCATAACCGAAGGCCGCAGAGTTGCACACTTTCCACGTCAATCCCTGAAAATGGTACCCTTTGCTTTACTCCTTAGCAAAAAAGTCATCAAATTAAGGCATCGTACTAAAATGTATACGATGCCTCAAAGAAATAGATGAATATAGAAGTACAAACTGTGTTGCTGTCAAGACTGTTATGTTTCCGCATACGGGGTGCGTCGTAGTTAGTCAACTGCTGATTATGTTTCCACACCGCTGAACCGTCGTTATTACTATTCTACACGAAATTTAAAATGAAAACAAAACCTCTTATAGTTTGATAGCCATAAGAGGTTTTGATAAAATTACACGCTTTTTTTACTCAGTCGTTAAAATTGCAATTGCCGCAAGTGCCATTTTGTCTGCCCATTCCAAGACCTTTGCCCTGTCCGTTCATTCCAAAACCGCCCATACCGTTTCCGGAGCACAGTCCAGCATTTTCCCCTGTACCTAGGCATGCTTCCATTCTCTGTTCCATCGC
The DNA here is from genome assembly GCA_964389735.1 of uncultured Muribaculaceae bacterium. Classification (GTDB taxonomy): domain Bacteria; phylum Bacillota_I; class Bacilli_A; order RF39; family UBA660; genus JAQUVS01. The sequence goes on along the minus strand of CAYMEJ010000079.1, from coordinate 2,467 downwards.
GGCATACAGCTGGTCTGCCCGTTCCTGCGTAATACGGCCTTCCTTTACGGCTTCGTCAAGCACAAGTTTATACTGTGCAAGACGCTCGGCTTTGAACTCATCGAGCTTATCCGCATCCGCAGCCTGCTCACCGTAGGTTTCTCCGTTTGCTCTAGCTTCCGTGACATCCTCTACCGGCTTACCTGTAAGATCAGACACGATTTCTGCCGGAGTCTTGATCACGTCTGCCGCGAACGCAACGGTTGCGCCAACGAGCATCACAGCAAGGATGGTAATAATGAATACTGTTTTTTTCATTTTGGCATCTCCTTTCTTGTTTGTAAGCCTATTTTATCCGCCAATTGTGTTGACTTTGTGAGAAGCTCCTGAATCTTTGTGAGAAAACATCCTATAAAATTTAAGCATGATATAATAGGTTTTGAGAGAGGTGCTTCATATGATAAACATACTTTTAGCCGATGATGATCCGCGTATCCGAACCATTGTACGCGAATACTCGCAAGCAGAGGATTGGAACTTCCTTGAGGCCGAAAATGGCGAAGACGCGTTATCCAAGTTTGATTCCGAGAGTATCACGCTTATCGTTTTGGATATCATGATGCCAAAGCTTGACGGCTGGAGTGTGCTGAAGAAAATCCGTCAGACTAGCCAGGTACCGGTTATTATGCTGACCGCCAGAAACGAAGAATACGACAGGCTTCTTGGCTTTGAGCTGGGTGTAGACGATTATATCGGCAAACCTTTCAGCCCTCGTGAGTTGATTGCCCGAATTAAAGCGCTGCTTAAACGCGCCGGTACTTCCGCGATGGTATCGGAAACTTTTACGTTTGAAAGCCTACAAGTGGATATTAACGCTCATATTTTAAAGATTGATAATGAAATCATCGCTTTAACCCCAAAAGAATTCGATCTACTCGCATTTTTAATCTCGCGGCCAGGCATCGTTTTCACACGCGACCAAATGCTGAACCACATCTGGGGATATGATTATTACGGGGATGCCCGGACAGTTGATACGCATATCAAAAGCCTGAGAGAAAAGCTGGGCATATACCGAGATCTGATCGTAACCGTTTGGGGAACCGGATACCGGTTTACCGGAGGCAGCAAATGAAAAGCATAGGCACGAAATTATTTATCGGGTTTCTCTGCATGGCCGCGTTGACTGTCAGCCTGCTTTGGCTGATTCAGGCCGTGTTCATGAAGGATAGTTACCTGCACGAACGCATCGATGCAATCGACGCAGCACTTACCGCGGCTTCTCAACATGAAAACAGTGAATATGAATCATTGGAGCAAAATCTAAATATTAGCCTGCTTGCGACCGACAGCGACGGTAACGTAACGTATATGTCACAAGGAATGCCGATGCGGGGGATGATGCTTCGCCAGATTTCAAACGTGACGGACGAAAGTATAGACAACGGCGCACAGTACTTTCAAATGGGAACCCATGAAACAAGATATGCGTTGCTGCGTAGTTCGCTTTCCGGGGGCGGGTATCTATACGCGGTTGTTTCACTGGTGGATGTGGAAGAAGCCTCCCGCATCATATTGAAACAGTTATGGATCATCACGGCGGCGCTCGTCGTCTTCTCAATAATAATTGCCATTATCTTGTCGCGGAAGTTCTCGCGTCCAATCCGGCAGGTCACTCAGGCAGCTCATGAAATGGCAAACGGTAAGCTGGACATTGCTATACCGGTTCGTTCGCAGGATGAAATCGGCCAGCTGACTTCTGCGCTGAACGAGCTGGGCATTGAACTTCAAAAGACTGAAAACTTAAGACGTGAACTGATTGCAAACGTATCTCACGAGCTACGGTCGCCTCTGTCTGTCATACAGGGGTTCGCGGAGACAGTACGGGATGTAACCTGGCCGAGCGAAGAAAAGAGAACGTCACAATTAACTATGATTGCTGACGAAGCGTCGCGCCTTAACAAAATCGTCAATGACATATTGGATTATTCAAGATTGCAGGCGGGCGTAGATCAGATATCCGTTACGGATTTTTCAGTTTGCCCCATACTGAAAGAGATTATAAGCCGCTTTGAGCTGGAAACCGGCAATAGAAACCTCTCCATTAACTTGAATTGCCCTGATGTGGAAATCCGATTTGACCAGAATAAATTCATACAGGTGTTGAACAACCTGATCGGGAACGCATTGAATCATGCCGACAGCGAAACTACCGTTTATATCGATGTCGAAAGCATAGACACGAATGTTAGAATCTTCATTAAGAATTTGGGAGATGTAATTCCTACTGAGCAGCTCAAATATATATGGGATCGGTATTATCGTGCCGAGCGCGTCAGCAACAACAAACCAATGGGGACTGGCCTTGGCTTGTCCATTGTTAAAAGCATATTGGACAGGCACCATGTCCGGTATGGCGCAAGCAGCGAAAACAGCGAAACGGTATTCTGGTTTGAAACGCTTCCCTTAAAATGAGCAAGAGAAAGGG
>CAYMEJ010000078.1:0-3127 GCA_964389735.1 uncultured Muribaculaceae bacterium | reverse complement strand
AGACATCTAAAGATGGGAAGATTTGGGTTACGGACTATGTGGAAACTGATATCTTTGAAACAAAACCTAACAGAAAAGACCCTTTCTATACAACAACAGATGTCCAGATGGCGAACGGTTGCTATTACAGGGTAATTATTGCATATGAAGTCAGTAAAAAAGTTGACCCTTCAAATTTCTTGTTTGTAAGCGTTGATGAGTACGAGAACAAAAAGTATGTTGAGGTCTATGAGTTTTACGCATATGACGAAACAGCGCAAGCATCAACAGTAAATAGCAATACAAAGAAGTACAACCTTGGCTCCAAGGTGAGAACTGATAAGTTTGAAGGTTATTATGGATCAACTACTATCACAAATAAAGACCCGCATTACGGCTGGGATCTCGGACAATTCTTTGTGAGCGGATACACTGATAGCGTTAAGGATTCTGATGGTAATATCGTATTTCTAAAAAACGTCGGTGACCAGATGACTCTCTGGTTTAATTTGTTGCAGGATATCAATTGTCTGAATGGGAATGACGCAATTACCATTATGGAAGACCCCGCTGGGTCTGACCAGTATTTTGAGACACCATCAACGAATTTTGGACATGGTGCACTTATAATCCGTAAAAACAACTATGAGAATGTGACAGAAACACCTCAGATATACACAAATTATCTTGAGGCCGTGGCTACAGCTGGCGCGAACACAAAAGTTGACCTTTTTGAAGAGGGCGATTATGAGGTGGCGCTTGATTATGCAATCAATTATGATAAGACAAAGGTCTTCGTAAAGTCGGTACTTCCTAAGCAGGCGCACTATCGTATTTACTTTAAATTTTCGGTTAGAAACTCAAACAGCATGTTTTATCCAAGAGATATGAAGACTACATCTGAACTGTCAAACAATGCAATAACTTCAAACGGTTTTTATCTGGACCTGGCGAACTCTAAATATCTCCAGTTGAACATCATAAGAGAGGTGTTGAAAGACGGAGCTACAGGATTAACTGAAGATGTAAGATTTAATACTTCTGCAAAGGACGGAGACCGTTACACCGATGAAGGTATTTATACGATAACGGTTACTAATCAGTATACTGGCAAATCTACCACGAAGCAGATTTATGTTGGAGAAAACAATCTGCTGAAGGCATACACAGTTACAGGACTTTCAATAAGTGAAATCCAGGATAAGATTGCAATGGGTGCCACCATAGCTGATGATGGAACGATTATTGAATTGTTCCCCGTGGCAACGGAAGAAGAATCACAAATGGAGGATGAAACAGAGATAGAAACAGAGACTGTCGAAACCGAATATGTTCCAGTTGAACAGAATCCGGAAGACACGGAGGTGTTTGATGTCGAAGAATCAGATGTTCAATCTTTTGAAGTAGAGCCTGTAAGTAAATCAAGCCCAGTACTTCCTATAGCAATTGGTGCGGTAGTTGTGGTAGCATGCGGTTACTTGCTCTCTCTAAAGAAGAAAAAAGCAAAAAATGAAAATAAGGAAGGAGAATAACTTGCATGAAAAGATTGATAGCAATAGTTCTAAGCATAGCTATGATACTGACTGGTTGCGCTGCTCCTTCTACGATTAACAGTACTGAGCAGACAGAATCTGCTATGAAGACTGAAATAGTGGAGGTTAGCGAACCAGAAACCGTGGGGGAAACGCAGAACACTGAACCGGAACCAGAAGGCGCTGCTCAAAGTATAAGTTTTAGTGGCCTTGATGATCCTGTGCTACTTACATACGTCGAAAACACAGTATACGAAGATTTGATTTCGGAACTTAATAGTGATGAGTACTTCGTAGAAAAGATGGAAGCTGTTTATCTGTCAAAGGAGTATATTGAAGAATTGGCATATAACTCTCAGTCGAATGTATTCTTTGGATACACGATCGAGGAACTTGAAGAAGAGTTTCAAGGGAAAAGATATGTGTTTACTCTTGACGATGACGGTCAGACCACTGTGGTCGAACTTGAAGAAGTTTATGATGACACATATGACCAGGTAATAAAGAACGCAGTTATTGGAAACGGTGTGATTTTGGTCTGTGTAACGGTTTCAGTAGCAACAACAAGTGTTACGCCTGCGGTTAGCATGATATTCGCAGCTTCAGCAGCAACAGGCACAATGTTTGCCTTGGAATCTGGAGCCATAAGTTTTGCCGCTGCAAGCCTTGCAAGAGGTTATCAGACTCACGATTTCAATGAAGCACTTAAAGCTGGAACCCTGGCAGCAAGCGATGGATTTAAGTGGGGTGCTATTATTGGGGCTGCAACTGGTGGCGTAGTGGAAACTCTTGCACTCAAGGGTGCCACATTGAATGGTCTAACTATGAATGAAGCTGCTGCAATCCAGAGAGAATCAAAATGGCCACTGGATGCTATTAAGAGTTTTCATTCAACAAAAGAGTATAAAATTTATAAAGATGCAAATCTTGTTCCAATGCAGTTCTCTGATGGAACGTGGGCATTTATTAGGAAAATTAACTGGAACACAATTGATAGTTATGGTCGTACCAACGCACAGCGAGTAGCGCGAGGGCTGGCACCAATAGATCTAACCGGAAAACCTTATGAACTGCACCACATTGGCCAGAAAGCAGATTCTCCACTTGCTATCCTCACATATGCTGAACATCATTCGAGTTCAAATTACAGTACCCTTCATTATGCAGAAGAAGGTAAGAATGTGGCAGATGATATCTGGGCGACACAAAAGAAGGAATTCTGGAACGCGATTCTTAAGATGGCACAGGAGGCATAAGATGAACATTGTCGATTGTTTAAAAGAAAAAGATGCATTTATTTCGTTACTAGGTGCAAATGAGCAAGTTATTGAAAATTCAGAGCAAGCACTGGGGTTAAAGTTTGCAAAAGAGTATAAGAATTATGTGAAGGCTTTCGGCGCAGCGACATATTATGGTCATGAACTTACTGGTGTTTGCAATGTACCAGCAATTGATGTTGTGGCTGTTACTACACAGGAAAGAGATTTCTCCGGGGACATTCCTACAGACTGGTACGTGATTGAACAAGCCCATATTGATGGTATAGTTTTCTGGCAAGACAAGAAAGGAATTATCCATAAGACGGGACCAGGGAAGAAACCAGTCAAGGTTTGTGA
>CAYMEJ010000077.1:0-3243 GCA_964389735.1 uncultured Muribaculaceae bacterium | reverse complement strand
ATTTATAACGCTCTTTTATTTTTTCACTTGGCTTATTTAATAAATTTAATTCATATAACTTATATATTGGTTTATTAATAATATAATCAAACTCGCCTATATACTCTACAGCATGTGCATTAAATCCTAATTTCATTTCATTTAAACCAGAATATTTATTTTTATGATAAAACTCACCAACTATTGCATTCAAATTAATTGATTTATATTCTAATTCATTATAATGTTTTATTATTTCCCATTTCAATAAATAATTAGGATTAAAAGAATTATACTTCTTATCAAATCCCTCTATAAGTAAATTAGCAGAATCACCATTCTTAATCATTATGGCTCCACCTATTACTAATCCATCTGGGTATTCTTGAAATAATTGAGTTGCATTTAATAAGTTATTTTGTTCTTGATCCATAATTTTATCAGATTCCATCTTTTTATTAAGAACTTTTCTAACGTCTTTTCCTTTTAAATGAATATCATTCATCTCCTTAGATAGGTTTTCATTTCTATCTAATTCTTTTTCATATGCAAGTTTACTATTTCTAACATACTTTTCAGTATTAATAGTAGATAAGTATAATTCAATATTATCGTCTTTTTCAAACTCTTCAAATAATTTTAAATAATATTCATATTTTCTACTATGTTTATTCTTAATAAAATTATAAAATATAGGTAAATCCTCAATAGAACCTTTATGTACCTCTACACCATATTTATTTGCCTTATTAATCTTATTTCTAGTTTGTTTATTAAGTTCATAATATAATTTATCATTAGATACTGTTAACTTAGTAACAGCATTCCATCTAGGTTTTAAATTCTCAAAAAATTTGTTAAAACCATGATGTTTATATCCATTCTTACTAAGTATTTCCATTATATTATTTATTTCAGGATTAAATGAAATTAATTTCCCATATTCATCTCTTTCAGAACAATGTATAAGTGGATCAATCTTAATAAATATAAAATCTTGTTTTAATAATAATTTCTTAATATGAAGAGTTAAATCACTAATAATATCTTCATCAGAATAATCTATTAAAAAACCATTAGGAGCATAAGCAAATTTGTATTTCGTAAATATTTTTTTATAAAGTATTAAGGAAGCCCCAATTAAAACGTTACTATTATTATAAAAACCTAAATATGTAGTATCAAAACCATTATTTTTCATAAGATTACCATAATTTGTAGTTTGATAAAAATTATGATATTTATGATTAGAAGCAAACTTTGTAAAATCTTTCTCATTTAAAGTCTTTATCTTCATAATAATACCCCTTCCTTAAATAGGAGACTATTATAACACAAATATCAAAAAAAGTAAATAGAACCCATTAAATATAAGAAAAAAATAGTTATTTCTATTCTCATTTATATTAAAAAATAGTATAATTAAAATAATAAGGAGTAATAAAAATGTACATTGATAATAAAATATTAATATTAGGATTTGCAAGAAGTGGTTATGAAGCTGCTAAAGTATTAATAAATAGAAATAATAAAGTAATTTTAAATGATGGTAAAGAACTACAAGAATCAGATCAAGAAAGATATGAAGAATTAAAAGCAATGGGTGTAGAATTTATCTTTGGTAATCATCCAGATGATTTATTGGATAATACATTTGATTATATAATAAAAAACCCAGGAGTTCCCATTGATCATAAATATGTATTAAAAGCAAAAGAATTAGGAATACCAGTAATAAATGAAGTTGAAATGGCCTATAACTTAATTCCTAAGGATAAAAACATTAAAGTAATAGGAATAACAGGTACAAATGGAAAAACAACTACAACAACACTTATTTATAAGATGCTAATTGAAGCTAAGAAAAGAGTACATTTAACAGGAAATATAGGATATCCATTATGTAGTTTTTTAGATAAATTAGAAGATAATGATATTATTGTAATGGAAACATCATGTCAACAATTAGAAAATACTAGTAATTTTAATCCTGATGTTGCAATAATGACAAACATAAGTGAAGCACATTTAGAGTTTATGAAAACATATGAACATTATAAATACGTAAAAAGTAAAATATTTAAAAATCAAACTAAAGAAAACATAGCAATAATAAATAATGAAGATAAAGAAACAATGGATATAAGTAAAGACATTAATTCTACAATTAAATTCTTTTCAAGTAGAAAAGAAATAAATGGAGCTTACATTAAAGATGAAAGTATTTACTATTATGGAGATAAAATAATAGATTTAGATAAAATTAAATTAGTAGGTAAACATAATTATGAAAATGCTATGGCAGCAATAATGGCAGTTAAAGAATTTAATGTAGATAATGAATCAATAGTAAATGTATTAAATACTTTTACAGGTGTAGAACATAGATTAGAATTTGTTAATGAAATAAATGAAAGAAAATTCTATAATGATACAGAAGCAACAAACATAAAATGTTGTCAAATAGCATTATCCTCTTTCAATAAACCAATAATATTATTTTTAGGTGGTTATGAAAGAAATCAAGATTTTAATGAATTAAAAGAGTATACAAATAATATTAAAGCAATTATTGCAATAGGAACTTGTAGAAATAGAGTAAAAGAATTTGGTGATAATGAAAGTATTCCAACATATGAATATGAATATTTAAAAGATGGTTTTAAAAAAGCATGGGGTATTAGTGAAAAAGGTGATATAATTTTACTTAGTCCTGCTAGTGCATCATGGGATCAATACAAACAATGTGAAGATAGAGGAGAAGAATTCAAAACATACGTTAATGAATTAAAATAAAAGAAAAGAAGGGAAGATAAAAATGAAAATAGTAGATGTAAAAGGAAGAGAAATATTAGACTCAAGAGGTAATCCTACTGTAGAAGTAGATGTAATATTAGAAAATGGAGTTGTAGGAAGAGCAGCAGTACCATCAGGAGCATCAACAGGAGAAAGAGAAGCACTTGAAATGAGAGATGGTGGAACAAGATACATGGGAAAAGGTGTATTAAACGCTGTAGGACACGTAAATAACGAATTAAAGCAATTAGCAGTAGGAATGGATGCATATGACCAAAAAGCATTAGATTATGCTATGATAAATGCAGATGGAACTGAAACTAAATCTAAATTTGGTGCTAATGCAATATTAGGTGTATCAATGGCAGCACTAAAAGCCTCAGCTGTATCACAAAATAAATCATTATATAAATATATTGGATATCCTCATACCTTGTTCATTACTATACCAATTACAAAAACAAGCAA
>CAYMEJ010000076.1:0-3362 GCA_964389735.1 uncultured Muribaculaceae bacterium | reverse complement strand
GAATCTTTTATAATAGAACCCAATAAGAATTTCTTTTCTTTTTTTAATAGGGGTGCTGATACTGAGATAAATTGGCAAAGTATTACAAAAATAGGTGAAGATGTTATATTAGTTAACTTAACTTTGTGATAAAATAGATATGTAAGTAGGTGTATTTATGAATAAGGTAGAGTTATTAATACCAGCAGGAGATTTTGAATCATTAAAACAAGCTGTTCACAATGGATGTGATGCAGTTTATTTAGGTGGTAAAAGATTTGGTGCTAGAAAATTTGCAAATAATTTTGATGATGAAGAAATGGTTAATGCTATTAAGTTGTGTCATTTATATGGTGTTAAAATATATGTTACAGTAAATACTATTGTCTATGAAAATGAAATAGATGATTGTATAAACTATTTAACTTTTTTACATGAATCTGGAGTGGATGCTGTAATAATGCAAGATATTGGATTAATTACATTAACAAGAAAAATTCTTCCTAATTTAGAGATACATGCTTCTACTCAATTACATAATCATAATAAAGAGGATTTATTACATTTAAAAGAATTAGGTATTAAAAGGGTAGTATTAGCTAGAGAATTATCTATTGATGAGATAAAAAATATTAGTGGAATAGTAGATTTAGAAATATTTATTCATGGAGCATTATGTATTTGTTATTCTGGTCAATGTTTATTTAGTAGTATGATAATGAATAGAAGTGGTAATAGAGGAGAATGTGCAGGATTATGTAGATTACCTTATAAATTAGTAGAAAATGATTCTTATATTAATACTAATGGAGATTATTTATTAAGTTCAAAAGAAGTTAATACTTCTAGTAGATTAAAAGAATTATTAGAATTAGGTGTTTCTAGTTTTAAAGTTGAAGGTAGAATGAAAAGTCCATATTATGTTGGATTTATTACTAAGTTTTATAGAAAATTAATAGATCAATATTATAATAATGAAAATATGTTTGTTTCTGAAAATTTATCAAAAGAATTAAAAGTTTTATATAATAGAGAATTTACTTTAGGTCATTTATTTAAAGATAAAAACAATGATTTGATGAATATAAAAACTCCTAATCATATTGGAATAGAATTAGGTAATGTTACTAGTGTTACTAAAGATAAAATAGAAATTGAATTAGTAGAAGATTTAAATCAAGAAGATGGCATTAGATTTGTTAACAATGAAACTGGTATGATAGCAAATTTTATTTATGATTCAAATGATATGTTAATAAATGGTGCTAAAAAAGGTGAAATAATATATTTGGATAATAAGGTTAAATTAGAAGAAAAGACTAAAGTGTTGAAAACATTAGATTCAAAATTAATAAAGGAATTATCTAATTATGATGAAAAGAAAATAGAAATTACTATTAATATAGAAGCTAAATTAGGAAATAAATTATATATTAGTTTAGAAGATGGTATTAATAAAGTAGAAGAATTTGGTAATATAGTAGAAGAATCAATTAATAGTCCAATGTCTGAAGAGAGAATAGTAGAACAAATATCTAAATTAGGTAATACACCATTTAAAGTAAAAGAATTAACAGTTATTGTTGATAAAAATATATTTATATCTGTAAAAGAATTGAATACTATAAGAAGAAATTTAACTGATAAATTAATTTCCTTAAGAGAAAATTATAAAAAAGAAGTAATTATAAATTATATTGATAATAGTATTAATGAAATAATAAATAAAAATAATAGTATTAAGTTAAATGTATTAGTTAGAAATGAAGAACAATTAAAAGTTGTTAGAGATCTTAATGTTAATAATATTTATATAACAGATTATAAGTTATATTTAGATAATAAGGATTCTAATACATATTATAGGACTGATAGAGTTACTACTAATATTAAGAATTATAATAATGAAAATTTATTAGTAGGAGAGTTAGGGAGTTTTTATAAATACAAAAATAATAATAAGATTGTAACTGATTATTATTTTAATGTTGTTAATAGTAGATATGTAAATTATTTATTAACAAATAAAGTGGATAAAGTTACTTTGTCTGTTGAAAATGATGTTGATTCAATAAGAAATATTGTAAGTAATTATAGAACCATATATGGTAGTAATCCTAGTGTTGAAGTTCTTATATATGGAAAAGTAGAATTAATGGTTATGAAACATTGTTTATTGAATATGTTAATAAATAAAAATAGTAATTGTTTAGTATGTAAAAACAATAATAAATATTATTTGGAAGATAGAAATGGTGAAAGATATTCTATTTATAATGATAAATGTTTAACTCACATTATTAATAGTAGAAATATTGATTATTATAAAGACATTATGGAATTAAAAAATAGTGGAGTAAATAATTTTAGAATTGAACTATTTGATGAAGATGTAAACACTGTAAAAGATATAGTTAATAAATATGTACAATTATTAAAATAGTATTACAAATAGTAATTAAATGTGTTAAAATGTAAATGGATAGGATAGGTGATTTTAAATGAGTAAAAGAGAACAAAATGATGATAGAAATACACTTGTTAAAAATTATTTTAAACTTATAGGAATTCTTTTAGCTACTATTATATGTGTAGTTTTAATAAGAAATTATTATCATAATTATAATGAGAATAATATTAATACATCAATAATAGGACAAACATTAACTCATGGTATAACAGCAGATGAATTAAATAATTATATTAATGAAAATAGTAATACAGTATTATATATAACTAAAGCTAGTGATGAATATTGTAGAAAACTTGAAGAAAAGATTGATGATTCTATTGAAGATAAGAAATTAGAAAATAGTATTATTTATTTAGATATGAATGATATGAGTAAATCAGAAATAGATAATTTCTTTGATAATTTTAATAAAAAATATAGTAAAGAAACTAAGGTAAATAGTTATCCAGTTATTGTTAAATTTGAAGATGGTAAAGTTATAAATGTTGCAGGTAAAACAGATAAAGGTAATTTAACAGTTAAGGAATTTACTGAATTTCTTGATGATAATGGAATAGTGTCTATTAACTAATGTTAAATGTAGTTTTATTTGAACCTGAGATTCCAGGTAATACTGGAAATATAATGAGAACTTGTGTTGCAACTAATACTAAACTTCATTTAATTAAACCTTTAGGGTTTTCACTTGATGAAAGTCATTTGAGAAGAAGTGGAGTTAATTATATTGATAAATTAGAATATACTGTGTATGAGAATTTTGATGATTTTAAAAGTAAAAATGATGGAGATTATTATTACTTTACTAGATATGGTCATAAACCTCATACTAGTTTTGATTATTCTGATAATACTAAAAATATATATTTAATATTTGGAAAAGAATCTACTGGTATTCCAAAAGAAATATTAA
>CAYMEJ010000075.1:0-3501 GCA_964389735.1 uncultured Muribaculaceae bacterium | reverse complement strand
GATGGCACTTAATTCTAGTGCATATCAAAAAGAAATAGAAGAGTAGTAATACTCTTTTTTTAATATTAACAATTTTAAAAAAAAGTGCTATAATAAGAAGATAGGAAAGGGCTGTAAAGATGAAAAAGAAAATAATAAAGAAGGAAGAAACTAAAGTGGAAAAAACTAAAGTTCCTAAGGAAAATAAGTTTAAAAGTACTTGGAATTTTATTAAGAAAAAAGCAAAGGATGTAAGAAAAAATCCTAAAAAAGAATTTATTAATTTAATTAATATGATTAGAGAAATCATTAAAAATAATGTATTATTTAGTGTTTTTGTTATATCTATGTTAGTTAATACAATTATGCTTAGATTTTTCACTATTCACACTTTAGAAAATGTATTATTTTTAAAACCAGTTTTAGCAGATTTAACAGTAATTCTATTATTTGGTGCTATTGGTTTCTTGGTTAAGGAAAAGAATAGATTTTTCTATTATATGGTAGTTGCAATAATAATGACTGCTTTATGTGTAATTAATTCTATTTATTATACATATTATACTTCTTTTGCATCGATTTCACTTTTGTCTACTAGTAAGTATGTAGTAGCAGTAGGAGATGCAGTTGTAAAAAATGTATTTAAGATACAAGACTTTTCATATTTATGGGCTATTTTAGCACTTATAATAGTACAAATTAGATTAAAAAAGACTAAATTTTATAAACGTGAAAACAGATTAAAGAAAGTAAAAGCAAAGGCATGTACTGTTTTTGGAGCATGTGTAGTTACTTTCTTATGCGTTTTGGTATCTGTAACTCCTACTGAAATAAGTAGATTAGTAAAACAATGGAATAGAGAATCATTAGTAATGAACTTTGGTATTTATGTTTATCATATTAATGATTTAATTAAAAGTATTGAACCACAATTAACAACGTTATTTGGGTATGACAATGCAATGAAAACATTTAATGAATATTATCAAAATACAAGTGATGTACAAACTGAAACTAATAAATATACTGGTATTTTTGAAGGTAAGAATATAATTACTATACATGCTGAAAGTATGCAAGCATTTGCTATGGGTCTTAAATTTAATGGTGAAGAAGTTACACCTAACTTAAATAAGTTAGCAAGTAAATCTTTAAACTTTACTAATTTTTATTCACAAGTAAGTGTAGGTACTAGTAGTGATAGTGAATTTACTTTAAATACATCATTGATGCCTACTAATAATGGTACTGCATTTGTTTCATATTTTGATAGAACTTATGTAAGTATTCCAAAATTATTAAAAGAAAAAGGTTATTATACATTTGCAATGCATGCTAATAATGGATCTTATTGGAATAGAAATGTAATGCATGCTTCACTTGGATATGATAAGTTATATAGTAAAGCAGATTATAAAATTGATGACATTATTGGACTTGGATTATCAGATAAATCTTTCTTTAAACAATCAATAGAATATATAAAGAAGATAAATGCTAAAGGTAAACCTTATTATGGTACTATGATAATGTTAAGTAATCATACTCCTTTTGCAGATACTGATAAATATGGAGAATTCCCAGTTGATATAAAAGAAGAAGTAATTAATGAAGAAACTAAAGAAAAAGAAATAGTAACACACACTTATATGGAAGGTACTAAAATGGGTGATTATTTCAAATCACTTCATTATGCAGATGCTGCTTTAGGTGAATTCTTAGAAGCTTTAGAAACTAGTGGATTAATGGAAAATACTGTAGTAGTATTATATGGAGATCATGATGCAAGACTTCCAAAAAGTGACTTTGAAAAACTATATAATTATGATATAACTACTGATGATATTTATGAAGATGATGATGAAAGATATAAAGAAATAGATAGTTATCAATATGAATTATTAAGAAAAGTTCCATTTATGATTTATAGTAAAGAAACAGAAAAGAAATTACATAAGAATATTGATACTGCTATGGGTATGTATAATGTAATGCCTACTTTAGGTAATATGTTTAATTTCTATAATAAATATCAATTAGGTAAAGATATATTTAGTTGTGGTGATGATAATATAGTAGTATTCCCTAATGGAAACTGGTTAACTAATAAAGTATATTATAATGCACAAAAGAGTGAATATTTATCACTTAAAGAGACAATTATACCTGAAGAGTATATTCAAGAAAATGACAAGAAAACTACTGATATATTAAGTGTAAGTAATTCATTGGTAGTATTTGACTTAATAGAAAAGTCTAATAAAAATGAATTAACTAATGAAAGTGAAATTACTGAAGGGATTACAAAATAATGAATAAGAAAAGAATAATATTTGTAATAATAGTAGTCTATCTTATTATGGGATATTTAATATATGATAATTTCTTTAATAACAATGCAGTAACTGTAAATGTAGTAAGTACTATTGATGGTTATGATTATAAGTTAGATGATAAAGATACTAAGTTATTTAAGAAATATTATAAAGAATTAGAAACATTATTAAAATCTAAAACAATAGATGAAAAGGAATATGCTTCTTTGATAAGTAAATTATTTGTAATTGATTTTTATACTTTAGATAATAAGGTAACTAATAAAGATATTGGTGGTAAACAATTTGTTAGTGAATTGATAAGAGAAAATTTTGAAGTTAATGCTTCTTCTACAATATATAAATATGTAGAAAGTGATTTATATTCAAATAGAAAGCAAAAACTTCCAATAGTATCTAGTGTTAAAATTGAATCTATTAATCAAGAAAAGTTTAAATATAGTAATAATACTGATGATTCAGCATATAAAGTAAAACTATCTTGGGAGTATAAAACAGATTTAGATTATCCTACTAGTGCTACTTTAACAATTATTCATGAAAGTAATAAATTAACAATAGTAGAATTAAATTAAGATACATATAATATAAAGAACTAATATTTAGTTCTTTTATTTGACACTAATATTTAGATATGTTAGTATTAAATTAACAAGAGGAGAAGTAAAAAAGATGAAAGATAATCGTGCTGAAACAATTATTATCGCACCTAATGGTGAATTATATGTAGACTGCGATAAGACTCATGATGAAAACTATTATAAGTTTTTGGATTACAATAAGGAACTAGGAATAAAGGTTGATAATTTTATTCCACATATTTTAGCAGAGAGGGGATATGTTGTTATAGATGTAGCAATGGATTATAATCTTTGCACATGTGTTCTTCCTATATTAATTAATGACATCCAATGTGAATTTATGGAGTTATTTAAAGAAAAACTAGAGGATGTTAATTGTCATGCTTCTATAACTTCATTTACTGATAAGGGAGATTGGGAACATATTCAAGTTAAACAAGATGTTGAATATCAAAAAATATTAGACTTTGCTAATGAAAATAAAGTTGAATTAAAATCTGATAATAAAGTTTTAAGAAAACAAAATATTGCATAAAAAAAGAATTAAATATTATAAATTGAAAAAGTAAGTGTCCAAAAAAGGACATAAAAAAGACACATAGAAT
>CAYMEJ010000074.1:0-3504 GCA_964389735.1 uncultured Muribaculaceae bacterium | reverse complement strand
TATCTATTGCTATACCAATTAATAATGCAACAATACTTTTAGTTGCAGACATAACATGACAAGTATCATCTTTCTTGTAATTATTCCATTCATCAGAATATACTTCTACATTATTTTTATAGCATGATACTTGACATATATTAGGTTGTTTTTCTTTAATTAATTCATGTAATTCTACTTTATTCAAAATATTACTCCTTTCAACATTACAAGTATAACATATCCATTTTTAATTGAATCAAACTATTTTAAACTTTTTTATTTAGTACTTATTCAATTACATCATATAGAGTAATAATATATAGATTATTTCAAATACATAACAGTTCTAAATCCTAAATCAACTGGATAGTATCCTGATAAAGGCCAATAAAATGTAGGTGATGCATTAGTATTACTATAAGATGTTGTCTGCATAAGATATTCATCACCCTTAAGTTCATTAACCCATTCAGCTAAATTACCAAAAACATCATATATATTTTTTATTTTCCAATTTTCATTTGAACCAGGTGCATATAAAACATTTGATACCTGATTACCATATGCACTAGCATTATTTAAAGCATTAGTTTCTAAACTAAACCATAATAACATATTATCCCATTGTCTACCTGTTGGAATAGAAGTAATAATATTAGAACTATAATTATAAGCTCTTGCCATATTAGATGCATATTCAATAGCATCTTCTGCTTTAACATAATTTAATAAATAATTATCATGAGAACCATCTCTTTTATCATGCCAATCATTTACATCAATTAATGCATTTTTCTTACTCATTGCTCTAGCTTTTCCATTATTATAACTAAAACTCATTTCATATCTAGATATATAAAAACCACCATATTTTTTGATTTGATCTAATTCATTAGAAATATCCGTAGGTAAAGTTCCTGTCCTATGATTATCATCATATCTAAACCAGTAAGTATATGTATTAACATTACATGGAACATATACAAATTCATTACCAAAGTCATCAATAATAACTAATCCATCAGTAATTAACTTTTCATTACTATTAGATGAAACTCTAAATCCATTAGGTATAGGTGCAACCATATTATTTGAATCAGTATATAAAGTTCCATCCGTTGGTGCTACAACATTTCTATTTAAATATATTTCGCTAGGTATACTAACACCATTTGGAACATCAGAACTATTAACTGTAAATGAATATCTATTTGAAACATTACCTGAACAATCAATAAATTCCACTTCATAGTTTGCAGTATCACTAGATAAATTAAATTCCTTATCAACAAAAACATATGGAGATATATCAAGTGAAAGATTCTCTTTTTTAAAATCAATTCTATAAGTAAAATAACTACCATTCTTATATACATTCATTCTTTGAATACCATAATTATCTTTCATTCCACCTAATCTAATTTCAAGATATTCTCTATTATTTAATGTAGTAATACCAGTTTGATATCTATTAGCAGTACTAGGTTTTTCTTTATCCAAAATACTTTTATCAATATAATCTACAATAGTATTATAAAATCCATCAATAACTGTAGTAGGAGCATAATAATATGTATAAGTAAACCATAATACTTGTTCAGCATATTTATCCTCTATTTTACGCCTAGCTAATAAATCATCAATCGTCATACTTCCTGCATAATTAATACCATCTGGTCTTCCGCCATAACCTATCTCTTCAGTATAAAATGTTTCTTGATTATACCAAAATTTTACTTTTTTCCCAGAATCAGATATTGCATCAGTATAAGCTTTTGATATTTCATCAAGTCTTTCAATTTGTACTCCACCAGAACCACCATCTTGTGGGCATAAAATATCATTATTTCTTAAATGAGATTCTTCTATTAATTCTTCCCAAAATAATTTAATATGATTAGAAGATTTAGTAGTCCAAGTATCACTTTCACGAAGATTTAAATATGGTGATAACATCATTGGTAAATTAGAATTCAATTGATTTATCTTATCAATATATATATTCATTATTTTTGCTACTGAATCAACAGCAATACTTCTTAATTCATCATTTTCAAAGTCAATAGAATTAGATATTTCTGGTACAAAGTAAAATCCTTCAATTACAGAAGAATAATCATTATAGTATTTATTATAATATTCCTCAATATATTGTAATGATCTATTAGCAAAATTAATAAAGTATTCTTGCCATTTCTCTGGTTCTTGATTTGGTCGTGAATGATTAATTCTATACCAATTTGAATTCATACCCATTCCAAGAAATACCTTCATATTATATTTTTTAGCCATTTCTAATATTTTAGTTGTAGCATCATAATGAAATGTTGTTGGATTAGAAGTAATATTAGAAGGATAATATGTTGCAATAGTATTTCCAGTAGGATCAGTAGCATCCATTTCAAACATATCTCCTTGTACTAAATACTTAATCCCAAGCTTCTTCATACGTTGAAATTCTGCTTCCCATTCAGTTTCAGTCCAATTAACATATGTAAACGGAGTTAAAAATGTACCATTTACAAAAGGTTTAGGTTCCTCAGGTTCTTTATCAATTACTTTTATTTCGTCTTCAGTATCTTTTTTTACTCCAACAAATTCTCCATCACTTAAATTATCAAAACTAACTTTACAAGTCTTTGATACTGATACATTCCCACTAGTAGGTTTACCACCCTTTATATCTATTTCAGGTTTAACGCCTTCATCACTAAAAATATATTCTTCAGTAGGTTTCTTTTCGTCTTCAATTTCTTCATCACATACATCTTCAATAGTTGAAACAACATTTTCTAAATTATCTTTAAACTTATTTTTTCTATTATTTTTAAGTACACCAGGTATAATAATTAATGATATACCCGTTATTATAAGTACACCAGCAAATAAAATAACTATTTTTAATTTAAAATGCTTTTTCATAATTACACCTTCTACTATATATAGTATATCAAAAAATAAGACTAAACCGCTACAATAATTAAAATATAACATTATAATTTACATTATAATTTACATTATAATTTAATTGTAAATTAAATTTTAATATAGTAAAATATATATGTAAGGAGTGATATAATGATAAGCCTTAATACTAAAAATCTTATAGATAATTATTTTGATAATGAAAGATTTAAATCAGATGAACAAATATTTGTTCCTGCAGAAGAAATAAGTCAATGTGGAATTTACATAATTAATAGTTTACCTGGATATGTTTTTTTAGAAACAAAAGAAGAGAAAATATTAATTACTGCTAAAGAAAATGGTTATATTATTGATCCCATTACTAATGAAATAAGTAATAGAAAAGATAAATCAAATGAAAACATCAATAGAGAATTACCAGAAGAAATAAGTAAACAAATAAAAGGTATAATTAACAATTATATGGAAGTTATAAAAGAAGAACCAAAAGTAAAAATAAAAAGATTTAAAGTTATTAGTGCATAAAAAGAACATAATTAATGATGTGAACCCCGTTTAGTAGACATCAATAAAAAAGAACGCTAGTAAATTCTA
>CAYMEJ010000073.1:0-3546 GCA_964389735.1 uncultured Muribaculaceae bacterium | reverse complement strand
ATTCTAAGTGCTAATAAATCATATATATCACTAAATTTTCTACCTTTATTAAGTTTATTATAAATACTATAAATACTTTTACTACGTCCTTTAATACTATGTTCAATTCCATGTTCATTAAGTAAACTACTTACATTATTTTTCATTTCATTAACAGCATTATCTCTTTCAATCTTCGTATTATTAAGTTTTTCTGCTATATCATAAAATACATCTGGTTTTAAATATCTTAAACATAAATCTTCTAATTCTGATTTAATCTTATGAATACCTAAATGATGTGCTATAGGTGCAAGTATTTCTAAAGTTTCTTTAGCTTTAATCTTTTGTCTATCTTCAGGTATAGCCCATAATGTTCTCATATTATGAAGTCTATCAGCTAACTTAATAACTATTACTCTAACATCTTCACTCATACCTACAATAATCTTTTTATAATACTCAATTAAATATTCATTCTCAGTAGAATAATTAATTCTTCCTAATTTAGTAACACCATATACTAAACTAGCTACTTCTTTACCAAACTCTTCCTCAATAGCTTCTATATCAGTATCACTATCTTCTACTACATCATGTAATAAACTAGCTACTAATGTAGGAGTATCAGCATATATACTAGTAAGTATAATAGAAACATTCAAAGGATGATATATATATTCTTCACCACTTTTTCTATATTGACCATTATGTTTATCTTCTGCATATAAATAAGCCTTCTTAATTTCCTTTAATTGCTCTTCATCAGTTATATATGCACTAGCTTTACTAATTAAATTATCTATTGTAATTTTCTCATTAATTTTTGTCATACCCATCACCTATAAAATTTCATTACTATTGAAATATCTTTCTCTCTCACTATCAGTCATCTTTTCTTTTAAATAACTCTCGATTTCCTCCCTAGAAACATTTAATATATCACTTACCATAGTAGCAAGATCTAATCCTTGACTACTCTTCCAACTCTTTTCTCTTAAATAATTCCATATGTCTTCTTCTTTAACATAATTAATATTTAATCTAAATAATTCTCGTTTTTTTGTAGTAAGGGCTGGTTTAACTCTTTTAAATAAATCTTCTAAATTACTAAAATCCATATATATCACCCTTTCACTACTATAATTATATATCAATTATAAATATTATAAAAGTATTTTTAATATTATCTTATATAACTTTACAATAATAAATATAATTATCTGTTCATAAATATTACTATGAAAGAAAAATTTATAAAATCAACAGTAATACTATTAATTGGTGGTCTATTTACTAAAGTATTTGGAATTATTATTAGAATTACTACTACTAGAATTATAGGAGTAAATGGAATGGGATTATATATGTTAATATATCCTACTTTTTCATTGTGCATGTGTCTATCACAATTATCTCTTCCTACTTCTATATCTAAATTAGTAAGTGAAGAAAGATATAATAATAAAAAATTAATATCATCAACAGCTATAATGATATTAGGATTTAATATATTATTAATGATTTTATTATTTGTATTAGCACCCTTTATTTCTAATAATCTTCTTCAAGATAAAAGAACATACTTACCAATAATTTCAATTATTTTAGTACTTCCATTTGATTCATTATCAAATCTTTTAAGAGGATATTTTTTTGGTAAACAAAAAATGTTACCTCATGTAATATCACATATAATTGAACAAATAGTA
This sequence comes from uncultured Muribaculaceae bacterium, assembly GCA_964389735.1. Classification (GTDB taxonomy): domain Bacteria; phylum Bacillota_I; class Bacilli_A; order RF39; family UBA660; genus JAQUVS01. Next base: position 1,855 of record CAYMEJ010000073.1, on the reverse strand, counting down.
AGATTAATATTAATAATTATATTAATACCATTTTTATTAAAGAATAATATTATTTATGCAGTAAGTGGTCTAGTACTGGTAAACTTAGTAAGTGAATTAATATCTATATTTGTATTATTTTTCTTCTTACCAAAAAATACTAGAATAAAAAAGGAAGATTTTAAACCTGATCCTATTAATATTAAAAATATATTAAATATAAGTCTTCCTACAACAGGAGGAAGATTAATAGGAAATATTGGATACTTTCTAGAACCTATTTTATTAACTACATCACTTCTAATAGGGGGATATTCTAATAATTATATTATTTTAGAATATGGAATTATTTCAGGATACGTAATGCCACTACTTTTATTACCAAGTTTCTTTACTAACGCTATTTCTTCTTCATTATTACCTATAATATCTAAAGCATATGTAGATAAAAAATATAATTATATTAAAAAGAAATTAAAAACAGCAATTATTCTATCTATATCAATAGGAATACCTATAACAATATTTTTTATATTAAAACCTAATCTATTATTAAACTTAATTTATAACACTAATGAAGGTACTAATTATTTAAGAGTATTAGCACCCATATTCTTACTATATTATATTGAAGCTCCTTTAGCAGCAACTTTACAAGCAATAAATAAATCTAAAAATATAATGTTTGATAATTTAAAAGGTATAATCACTAAAACTATACTAATATATGTTTTAAGTCTATTTAAAATAGGAATGTATGGTCTAATAATAGGAACAAGTCTAAATATTATAATAACTACTTATTGCCATTATAAGAATATTAAGAAAGTTTTAAAATAAAAAAAGAAGAATTAATCTTCTCTATAATCAAGTACATTAGGAATATACTCGTCTAACCCCTCTAAACCAAAATAAGCTTTAAATCTATAATTAGTATAAGTAACAACATCAGTTTTATCAGAAGACCATGTACCTATCAACAAATAATAAGAATCTAAATCAGATAAAAAAGAATCAATTATTTTAGCACCACTTTTTCTATCACTCATACCAATAGGACTAGATACCAATTGTTGTTGAACGTCTCCATTATATGCCACAGAACCTGTAGAATTAACAAAATCCATTTTTATCATTGAAATACCACTTTGTTGATCAATTGAACCGCCAACATAAAAGAATTTTATTACATATTTGTCATTTAATTTAAAATTACCATCTTCCTTTTTCGTATTAATCAGCGTTAATGTACGAATAAAAGTAGCACTACACGTACCATTTAATGTATATGTTTGAGTATTATAATCATAGTCTAATGTACATCCGTTTTTAGTAATTGGATACTTTCTATTAGAAAACCAAATATTTTTTAATCCTTTACAATCACTATAAAGTGTTGTAACTTTATTACTTTCAAATGATTTATAAGAACAATAATTATCTTCTTCAGCAAGTATTGAAACCTTTCCATTTTTTATTGTTAGTTTTCCATTCTTTACATTACTACCTTTATTTACAAGTTCTTTTACTTGTAATTCATCTGATAAATCTATTACTACATCTTCACTTTCATTAGAAGCTTTTAAATTTGCTGCATCCACTAATTGTTTAACAGATGTTTCAAATGCATCTTTTCTAGATTTATCTATATACTTAGTAACTGCTGGTACTGCTATTACCATAATAACTCCTAGTATTACTATTACTGCTAATAACTCTATTAATGTAAATCCTTTTTTATTTATCTTCTTCATTGTTCCACTCCTATTTTATATTTAGAGTATATCTTATTATTTATTTTTATTCAATAAAAAAGACTTTAAATAAGCCTTTTATTTACACTATTATTTACACTATTATTTATGCATATATCTTC
>CAYMEJ010000072.1:0-3728 GCA_964389735.1 uncultured Muribaculaceae bacterium | reverse complement strand
TTAACTGCTAACATAAGTATACACTCCTTTCTTAAAAATATCCATGTAAGGAAACAAATATTCCTTACCTTTATTATATGAGTAAGATGTAAAATTGTCAAATAATTTTATTAATTAGGTATAAAAAGAACCAATATTTCAAAATTTACCATAATGTGATATAATAAATCATAAAAGGGTGTTTTAAATGTAACTAATACTAAGTTTTGAAATGGGGGTAATTTTATGATAAGAATCGCTGTATGTGATGATATTATTGAAATTTGTTCAGAGCTTGAAAATGTCATTTTAGATTCTCAAAAACAAATAAGTGAAGAAGTAACGGTGGATGTATTTTATTCAGGAGAAGAACTTATAAATTACATAAGAAAAATCTTAAAAATATAAAAAACGATATCCCGGTACCAAATTTTTACTGGTTTGGTACAATATTTGTTTCTTTTGCATCACTGTATCAATTCGTAAGCTTTTTTATCAATGGAAACTTTAGCCGATTTCAGATGACAATTCTAATTACTTCTATTCTAGGAACAAATTTTGTAATACTATTCTTATATGATACTTTGTATTTTTCATTTTCTGTTAAAACAGAAAAAATGCTTTTGGAGCAACAAAACAAAGCATATGAGAAACAGTTGGATTTAATGCGGCAGTCACTTGAATCGTTGCAAACTGTACGCCACGATATAAAAAATCATATGATTGCATTGAAAAATTTGAATTTCAATAATGAAAACAATAAATTTGATACGTATATAGATAAAATTATTTCTTCTGTTGATATTAAAAAAGTCTATTCAAATTCAGAAAACTTAATTGTAGATAGCATTTTAAATTACAAGTTACAGGCATTAGATATTATGGATGTTGAGTTTAATGTGAGTGTAACTATACCAAACAAAATAAACATTTCTATATATGATTTGACTATTATATTCGGTAATCTAATTGATAATGCTATTACTGCATTGAACAAATGCATTGGTAAGAAGTTCTTTTCTCTTAATATTAATTACAGCAAAGGCAATATTATAATAACCATAATTAATACATATAACGAGAAGTAAATGAAAAAAATGAGATACTTAATACTTTGAAAAATGATGAAAAAAATCACGGAATCGGATTAAAAAATGTTGAAGAAGCTGTTAAAAGAAATAACGGTTATTTAAAAATATATTACAATGATAAGGAATTTAAAGTCACTGTAATATTACAAGAAGAAAAGTAATTATTGTTTTCAAAAACATAGACAAAACATTTCGTTACATTAAAACATACATTTCATTACATCATACGGCATAATTTTAAATATTTGATATAATAGAATAAAAAATATGAAAGAAGGTTGATGCTTATGATGAAAAAGTATATGTTGAAGTTTTCAAAATGTTTAGCTGCTTTGGCACTAATGGTTACAGCCCTGAATGTTAATACGACTTGCTTGTTTGCAGTACACCAGCCGGTGATACCATCAAGAGCTAATAAGCTTCGAAGATTTTAATTATGGTTGGCGTTTCAGAAAAAGTTGTAAGTTTAATGGTAGAAAATGAAATAATATCTTCTGAAGACAAGGAAATCCTTTTACGGTTTCATACCGGTTGTTTTAAAGTTTTTTCTTTAATTATATTAATATACTTAAAAATATTATATGAAAAGAGGTTTATATATGTATTACAAGTATCAAAAGGAGCTTAAGCCTTTAATTATACTTTTAATAATTACTATACTATTTATTGTTATAGGTTTTGGAATTGAGTTTTCTATTTTATTCTTTTTATACAGCACGACTTTACTTGTACTTCCAATATGTTTTAAAGATAACAACATGTCTTTAATTACGAAAGTAAGTTCATTGTTTAGTCTTATATTAGTTAGTGTACTATACTTTAAATATTTTTCTGTAAGACCGAGAGTTATCTATATTTATATATTCTGTTTTTTTATATCAATATTATTTAGTACAGTATCTTGCTTTAAAAACAAACCGTAAGCACTAAAAAATGACCGTAGATATTGAAAGAAAAACTTTAGATATGCTGTTATTTGTAGCTATGATTTTCAAAGCAATTTTGAACGAGTTAAAATGTCATCACCAATTATTTGATATATCCAATGAAGCGAAAATGTTTGTAGAGGAACAGTTCTCAGGAAATATGCAATATGTAATAAACAAAACAACAAAAGAAATGCAGGATTATTTTAAGAAAAATGGATTACATAGTGAATATGTGCAATATCAGTCAATTAGTCAAGTAACAGTTGCTAAAATTAGTAATATGGAGTATTTAGCAATAGTAACAGTATATGTACGTTATCTTATCTACAAGAAATTGATGGTAATATATATAGCTTTGAAGAGAATAAAATATATAAATTGGATATAAATAACTTCCAAAATAACGTGATTTATCAAGACGATAAAAGATTAGAAATAAGGAGTTTATATGTTACTAATAATGGAATTATCTTTTCAACTAAAGAATCAAATACCTTGAACGTTTTTAAAATGAATCATGATGGAAGTGATTTACTTGAGATATGCAGCATACCTTATTTAAATTTTCGTCAAGAAAAACAAGATATATTATATGTTATAAATGACAAAATTTTTATAGTTAATATATTTGTTGTAGAAAACAAATCATTTTTAATAGTTGTAGACCTAAATGGAAATAGATTGTGGAGCTTGTAAACTACAAGCTAAACTTTACCACACAAGAATTCTTTTTTTATTTTTTAAAAATTATTAATACTTTAAGGAAATTATGGTAAAATATATATAAATTATAAAGATAGGAGTGATTGTGTGCTTAACAAGCAAGTTATTGAAGATACATTAAATGCTGCCTTGTCCACGGGGGGAGATTTTGCTGAAGTGTATGTGGAAGACAGAACTAACACAGGCATTTTAATGATTGGCGGCAAGGTAGACTCAACCATGTCCGGAAGGGATTACGGGGTTGGTGTGAGAATATTTAAAGGTTTTAATTCGGTTTACGCATATACAAATAAATCAGACAGGGACTCTTTAATTTCAACAGCTAAAAAGGCAGCAGCCGCCATAGAAGGCAATCAAAATAGTGCTGTATTAAATCTTGAAAAGTCATCAGTTCCAAGTATACATAATATATTAGTTGAACCAAGTACCATAGAAAAAACCAAAAAAGTGCAGCTAATGAGGCAGGCTTATGACACTGCATTTAATTACAGCGACTTAATAACTCAGGTTTCTGTCAATTATACGGATTATACACAAAACATAATGGTTGCAAACTCTGAAGGGTTATGGCGTGAAGACACAAGAACAAGATGTCGTCTTGGTATTTCATCTGTTGCTTCTAAAAACGGAGAAATGCAATCTGGATTTTTTGGGCCAGGAGCAAGCAAGGGCTATGAGTTTTTTGAAAATCTAGACGTTAATCACTATGCAAAGGAAGCATCAAGAATTGCAGTTACCATGGTTAATGCAAAATACAGCCCAAGCGGCAAAATGCCGGTTATCATAGATAACGGATTTGGGGGAGTTATATTCCATGAGGCATGCGGACATGGATTGGAAGCTACATCTGTTGCCAAAGGGCTTTCGGTTTTTTCAGGTAAAATCGGTCAACAAATAGCCTCTCCAATTGTTACTGCCATAGATGACGGTTCAATTCCCGGAGAATGGGGTTCATTTAACATAGATGACGAAGGAACAAAGTCTCAAAGAAATGTACTAATAGAAA
>CAYMEJ010000071.1:0-3868 GCA_964389735.1 uncultured Muribaculaceae bacterium | reverse complement strand
GTTATGTCTGCAACTAAAAGTATTGTTGCATTATTAATTGGTATAGCAATAGATAAAGGGTATATTAAAAGTATTAATCAAAAGGTATTAGAATTTTTTCCTAATTATAAAATTAAAAGAGGAGAAAAAACTATTCAAGAAGTTACAATTAAACATTTATTAACTATGAAAGCACCTTATAAATGTAAGGGAGATCCTTGGACTAAGGTATGTTCAAGTGATAATTGGACTTATACATCTTTAGATTTTTTAGGAGGTAGAAAAGGTCTAACAAATGAATTTAATTATCAAACAGTATGTTTACATATATTGTCTGGTATATTATATGAAGCAACAAAGATGAAAACTGTTGATTTTGCAAATAAATATTTATTTGAACCAATAGGAGTAAAGAAACATGTTAATTATTTAGCAGATACAGCTGAAGAACATAAACATTTTACAATAGATAAACTTCCTAAAGAAAATGTTTGGTTTTGTGATACAGATGGATTAGGAACTCCAGGATATGGATTATGTTTTTCTGCAAGTGATATGGCTAAGATTGGACAATTATGTTTAAATGATGGAATGTTTAATAATAAACAAATCATATCAAAAGAATGGTTAAAGGAAATGACTACACCTACTGAAATATGTAATGGGAACTTTAGAAATATGTCTTATGGATATCTTTGGTGGATTATAGATAGTAAGAAAAATATATATGCTGCAATTGGTAATAGTGGAAATGTTATATATGTTAATAAACATGATAACATTGTAATAGCAGTAGCTTCATATTTTAAACCTACTATTTTTGATCGTATAGATTTTATACAAGAATATATTGAACCATTAATAAAAAATATATAGAATTAGACCAACTTATGTTGGTCTTTTTAATAGATAATTAATATTTGATATGATATAATTTAATTATAGATGTAGAAGGTGATACTTATGGAAAAAATATATAATAAATTGGTTCGAGACAATATTCCTGAAATAATAGAAAATGATGGAGAGATACCTATAACAAGAGTTTTAACTGAAGAAGAATATAAAATAGAATTATATAAAAAATTACTAGAAGAATCTAATGAAGTAATAGATTCTTTATCAAGTGATGATACTTTGAAAGAATTAGCGGATGTTATGGAAGTAATTAAATCTATTGCAGAACTTAATAATTCTAATTTAGATGAAGTTATATTACAAGCAAATGAAAAAACTAATAAAAGAGGCGGATTTAGTAAAAGAATTTATTTAGAAAAAACTATAATGAAATAGGTGATATTATGAAGAGACAATCAAAGATTTATTTGTTTAAGGATAGAAATGATTATATTATAGATTTAACTGATGATAATATTGTTAATGTTATTGGTACTAAAGGGTCAGGTAAAACTACATCTACTTTAAAATATATTAATGATGATGATTATATAGTTATTAATTGTGATAGATTGTTAGAACTACCATCAGAAGAAATTGAAGATAAAGAACTTAAACCAATTAGAGATATGCTAAAAGGTAAATATGAAAAAATAGAAGAAAATGAAAGTTTTATTTATTGTTACAATGATATTGCTGAATATATTCAAAACAAAAAGAAAAAGGGTTTGATAGAAGGAAATATTATTCAAAATATTAAACCAATTACACAGTTAAAAGGTAAAGTGATTATTAAAAGAACGGGTGCAATAAAATGTTTTATTAGAGCAGTAAAACGCGATTATCCAAATGGCTTTTTTCTTAAAGAAGAAATTGAAAAACATGGTGAAATATTAGGTAGAATACATAGATTAAAAAATATAATCAAAAGAAGAAAAAACATTTTTAAAACTTATCATGAAATAGAAAATATAATAAAAGCATTGGAACAAACCGAACAGGAGTAATATATGGAAAAGTTTTATTTAGAAGAACCATCAATTGAAAGAAAGATGACGTTATTGAATATATGATAGAACACGAAAAATATTGTGTAGAAAGTAATTTAGATAATGATGTAAAATGTAGTTTTTAGTATTGGAGATGTAATAATGAACAACAAAAAATATGTAAGAGTAATGGATAGATTGAAATCAAATGCAGGTGGTTTTGAATATAAAGTGGATGAGATTAATATTTCAGAACATTGGAACCCTAAAAGTGATAAGGCAGAAGAATTTGGTGGATTTAATTTTACTAGTGAAGATAAAGTATTAAGATGGTTACATCGTGGTGATACAATTTATGATGTTATTGTCCCAGATGATGCTGAAATTGTAATGGTAGATGCAGATAAATGGGTGTATAGATCTAATAAAATAATAGTAACTAATCCAAGAATAATTACTGATGAGATGGTAATCTATTTCTATAATCATAATACATTGTCTGATAAATCCATTTATCAATGTTTAGTTACTATGTTATGGAAAGACAGAATTGATATTTCAAAGTATATTATAAAAGATTTTATTACAATGGAGAATATTGATGTAGCAATTAAAGAATTTGAGGATTATTCTGGTAATGGTAATTTTTCATACAATGATTTATTTGATAGTGGAAAAGAAATATATGATATTTTAAAAGAAATACAAAGTCCATTAGATATAAATTTATATATAGATAAAGAACCATATGTACAAGAGTTAACTGATGATAAAATAATTAATTTAACTGGGCAATCAGGGAGTGGTAAATCTACTTTTACTAAACAATTTGATGATAGTTATTGTATTATTGATACTGATGAAATATTTAGTGATAAGAGGTTTGAAAATGCTACTGGTATTAATAAAGAACTTGGAATAATGTTTAGAGATAAGTATGATGTATTACCGAATTTAAGTGAAGATTTTGATTTGATATATATTGATATCTTAAATTATTGTAGTATTAAAAATGATAATAAAACTATAGTTATTGATTGTGCTCAATTTCATTGTATTAAAGATTTATCTATATTAAAAGGAAAATTAATTGTAATGAGAACATCTATTAATACATGTTATGATAGATGTATAGATAGATATAAAAAAGAAAATATAAATTATACTGATGATGAATTAAATAAATATAAAACTAAAAAACTTGGTTTATTTGAGTGGTATAAATATTCTAATAAATTTATTGAAAGTATAGATGAATTTTCTAATAAGAAGAAGATTATTTAATTATTTGAAGGAGGAATCTTTATGTATGGAGCAATTATTGGAGATTTAGCGGGTAGTATTTATGAATATAATCAAGTAAAGAAAGTAACACCAATAAAAATGAAAAATCTAATAGAAGATAAATCCTTTTTTAGTGATGATACAATACTTACAATTGCTGTTTTAGATGCAATATTAAATGATAAAGATTATGAAAAATATTTAAAGTTATATATTGATAAATATAAGAATTATAAACCTGATTTCATACCATATTTTAAATCTTCTTTTTCACCTGGTACTATGAAGTGGAATGAACATAATATTGAAGGTATGAGTAAAGGCAATGGTGCTATGATGAGAATTTCTCCAGTTGGTTATATGTTTGATACTGAAGAAGAAGTAATAGAAAATGCTAAATTAGCTACTATACCTTCACATAATAGTAAAGAAGCAATTGATTCTGCAACTATAGTAGCACTTATGATATTTTATTTTAGAAATGGAATGCAAAAAGAAGAAGTATTTAATAAATTAGGTATTATTCCTACTTATAAAGAGTTTACTAAATTCAATATTACTTGTAGTGAAACAATTAATAATTGTATGTATGCACTTTATAAATCTAATAATTTTGAAGAAGCAATAAGCAATACTTTATTAATGGGTGGAGATACTGATACAAATGCATGTATTGTTAAAACAAAAGAATATTATGTTATGAAATTTAATGAAATGAT
>CAYMEJ010000070.1:2302-3879 GCA_964389735.1 uncultured Muribaculaceae bacterium | reverse complement strand
CCAACACATATTATATCTTTACCATTCTTCTTAGTATCTTTCAATAATTTAGCTGTTTCTTCATTCATTTCATAATACTCTGAATGCATCTTATGTGTAGTAATATCTTCTACACTAACAGGTCTAAATGTACCTAATCCTACATGTAAAGTAATATATGCAATATTTATTTTCTTTTCCTTTATTTTATTCATTAACTCTTCTGTAAAATGAAGCCCTGCAGTAGGTGCAGCAGCACTACCAGGATTCTTTGCATATACAGTTTGATATCTACTTTGGTCTTCTAATTGTTCATGAATATAAGGAGGTAAAGGCATAGTACCTAACTTATCTAAAAGTTCTAATAATATACCATTATATATAAGTTCAAATCTTCTTATTCCTTCTTCTCCCTCATATATACATTTAGCTTTTAATAATCCTTCACCAAAGCTAACAATAGTACCAATTTTTACTCTTCTAGCCGGTTTTGTTAAACATTCCCAAACATTATCTTCTAATTCTTTTAATAATAAAACTTCTATAATAGCGTTAGTTTCCTCTTTAACTCCAATAAGCCTAGCAGGCAAAACCTTAGTATCATTCAATACTAAGGTATCTCCTTCATTAATATAATCTATTATATCTGTAAAAGTTTTATGTTCTATCATTTCAGTGTTTCTATCTAATACTAATAACCTAGAACCATCTCTTTTTTTTAAAGGTGTTTGAGCTATTAACTCCTCAGGTAACTCATAATCAAACTCTTCAAGTTGCATTTTACTTCACCACTATTCTATATTTCTTCTTGTTCACTTTTTTGTTTTTGCTCTTTTAATTCTTTTTCATCTTCTTCTACTTCTTCTTCAAGTTTCTTAATCTCTAAGTCCTCTACATAATCAGTATATCCAGACTTCTCTAATAATTCATTTATATCAATAGTAATTAAATTATTAATCATAGTATCACAATAATTATTTATTTCTTCATCAGTAGAAATATTTAATTTATTAAATTCATCTACTACATACTTAATAATATAATTTCTCTTCATTACATCTAAAGCTTTCTTTCTAATAGTATATAGTAATTTATCATTAGATAATACTTTAATAGCTTCAGTAATTTCTTCTACTGTTAAATCTTTAAAATAATATACTAAAGCAAAAATACTACTTTCATCCATATTATCTATATCTAATTTACCTTTTTCCATCATAGTAGCTAATGTAGATATACATGCTACTTTATCTAATTCAGGAATTAATAATTCATCTATATATTTTACTTCTTCAATAAATTTAACTTTAGTAGTTTTATCTTCAAAATATAATACAGGCATTACTGTCCATTTCTCTATATTTTTAACATCCTTAAATGAATCAAAGTTTTCTTTTAATATTTGATTAATAACACGAGTAATCTCACTAATATCCAAGTCATAATGACTTTCAAATAATCTTTCCTTCATATTCTTTTTCTCCCTTTAACTAAATATATTATCTTGATATTCTATCTTTAAATGTTCATATGTATTCTTAGTTACCATTCTACCACGAGTAGTCCTTTTAAGTAAACCTATCTGTAATAAATAAGGT
>CAYMEJ010000070.1:0-2292 GCA_964389735.1 uncultured Muribaculaceae bacterium | reverse complement strand
TACCCCTTGAAGTTCTTTTGACATATCCTTCTTGAAGAAGATAAGGTTCAATAACATCTTCTACATTAGTTTGTTCTTCTCCAATAGCACTTGCAATAGATTCAATACCAACAGGTCCTCCATTAAACTTATTAATAATAGCAAGTAATAATTGATGATCTGTATCATCTAATCCTATCTCATCTATTTTTAATCTTTTAAGTGCTAATTTAGTAATATCTAAATCAATATATCCCTTTCCTTCTACTAAAGCAAAATCTCTAACTCTTTTAAATATCCTATTAACTATTCTAGGAGTTCCTCTACTTCTAGTAGCAATCTCTAATGCTGCATCATCATCTATTTTTATATCTAATACTTTACTAGTTCTTTTTACTATTTGTTCTAATTCTTCTACATTATAATATTGAAGTTTACTAACTATTCCAAATCTATCTCTAAGAGGTCCAGTTAAATCTCCTGCTCTTGTAGTAGCACCTACTAATGTAAAAGGAGGTAAATTAATCTTTATACTTCTACTACTTCCTTCTCCACCAACAATTAAGTCTAATGAAAAGTCTTCCATAGCAGGATATAATATTTCTTCTATTTGTTTTGGTAATCTATGTATTTCATCTATAAATAATACATCCCCTGGTTCAAGAGAAGAAAGTATAGCTGCTAAATCTCCTGCTTTCTCAATAGCAGGTCCACTAGCAGTCTTTATATTACTACCAAGTTCATTTGCAATAATATAAGATAAAGTAGTTTTACCAAGTCCAGGAGGCCCATATAATAATACATGATCAAGTGGTTCATCTCTCATCTTAGCAGCTTCTATAAATACTCTAATATTTTCTTTAACATCAGATTGTCCAATATATTCATTTATTCTACTAGGTCTAATATTTAAAGATAATTCTTCATCTTCTTCTAAACATTCACTTGTAACAATTCTTTCTTTCATATTAGTTCTCCTTTCCTATATTATTGTAATTTCTTTTTCTTTTGTTCTCTTCTATTCTCACATTGATATGACTTAACATCTAAAAATGAATTAGTCATTACCTTAACTATATCTAACGATGTAATCTTATCTTTTATTAATTCATCTGAATATAACTTTAATAGATAACTTTTCTTAATCAAATAATTAATATCTATCATCTTCTTTTCATATATAGATGATTTAACAATATTATTTAAATATCTATCAGTAGTATCATCTAATAAATAAACACATTGTTTTTCTTCTAATAGATTATATACATTACCTACATATAACATTACTTCATCAAAATCTAAATAACAATCTACTTCATCAGTTAATTTAGAACATACTTCTATTTTAGTAAATAATTTATCAGTATTTCTTTCTATTAATTTTTCCTTTAAAGAAATTGAATCCCCCATCATAACACCTACTTTAATAATAATTTTAATGCTTCCTTTATTTGATTCTCTATATCTAAATTAGAATCAACTTTATTAATAATCCCTTTAAATTCTTTTTCTTTATATCCAAGTCCTTTTAATACTTCAATAAGTTCTTCATAATTACTAGTACTAATAACTTCATTAGAAGGAGTCATCTTACCTTTTAAATCTAATATTATTTGTTTAGCAACTTTATCTCCTATCTTAGGAAATTTCTTTAAGTATAATATATTTTCTCTTTCTATAGCATCTATTATTCCATTAGTAGATCCTGTTGCAAGCATAGGAAGAGCCATCTTACATCCTAATCCCTTAACACATATAAGTTTTAGGAATAATTCCTTATCTTCTAATGTTTTAAATCCATATAATGATAATTCATCTTCTCTAACTTGTTGATATATATATACTATAGCTTCTTTATTCAAATCAAATGAATATGGATTAGCAGTATAAATTAAATATCCAATACCATTAGTTTCTACTACTATGTAACTTGAATCAATATCTGTAACTATTCCTTTAATATATGAATACATATTTATCACCTACTACATATATTATAACTTAATTTAAGTAAAAAAACTATATAAGATTAAAATAAACCTTGTCACTATAACAAGGTTTACATATATTTAATCTATCTTATAAGGACTTTGTAATGTACCATTACCTTCTGTAATGGTAGTATCAGTATTGACATATATAACTGGACGAGCCCCACACGTATAAGTGACATAGCGGTAGTTGGCGCTACCGACGTAGTTCACATTCCACGCGTAAGAGGCACTTGGAAATTTATTCATTATCCAATATGTTGGTGCATTTCCATACGCACTTCTTACTGTATAATTTTTTGTTAGTATTGATGCACTT
>CAYMEJ010000069.1:0-4075 GCA_964389735.1 uncultured Muribaculaceae bacterium | reverse complement strand
AACCTAATAATTCATTTCTTATAATTTCTGCTCTTTTCTTGTCCCTTTCAATTGGTGTGACTTCCTTTTCGAACAAGGATATTATGTTGTTAGGCTGAATTCTTGTCATCAATTCATAAAGATTTATATTGCATGATGCATTTATCATATCCATTTCTTTTCCCAGCTTGATTAGGGACAAAAGCTTCATTGATTCTTCTGTGGATATTTTTCTTGCATTTGTCAAAACCCCATACGCTCTGTAAAAATCATCCTCTAATTCATCAAAATTATTTATCTTTAAATGTTCTCTTGTCTTTGTTTCTTTTTCCACTATCTGATTAACTATTTGAGTTATTTTTTCAATAAGTGTTTCCTCTGAGGCCCCTAATGTTCCTTGGTTTGATATTTGATACAAGTGTCCCATAGATTTCGTACCTTCTCCATAAACACCTCTCACTGCAACTCCCAACTGAGAAACTCCATACAATAGCTTTTCTATTTGATTAGTAATAGAAAGTGCAGGCAAGTGAACCATTACTGATGCTCTCATGCCGGTTCCTATATTTGTAGGGCAGGATGTAATAAACCCCAACTCCCTATCAAATGCATAATCAACTGTTTCCTCAATTACATCATCAATTTTATTGCTTAAATCCCAACATTCCTTTAAACTCATTCCCCTATCCAATGTTTGTATTCTTATATGGTCCTCTTCATTAAGCATAATAGACACTTTTTTATCAGGACTTAAGAGAAATGCTGCCCTATCCTTCTTTTCTGCCAATGCAGGACTTATAAGGTGATTTTCTATCAATGTACTTTTTTCTATGTCAGATAAATCCCTTAAATAAGTAAGCTTGTAATTCATGTTTATTCTTTCAACTGCATTGTTAACTTCACGTATTACATTTTCAGCTTCTTCACAACTCATCTTTACGGGAAGCTTGTAATTTTTTAAATTTCTGGCAAGCCTTATTCGGCTTGTCATTACAATATCATTATTATTCATTTGCTACCTCCTATAAATTGCTTTCCATATCCCGGATTTTATCTCTTAAGTCAGCAGCTTTTTCATATTCTTCGTTTTCAATTGCTTGTTTTAATTGATTTTTTAACAGTTCAATATCCTTTTGTATTTTATAATCTCCGCCTGCTCTTTTAGGAATTTTCCCAACATGTGAATCATATCCTTGAATACTTTTAATTACAGGCTTTAATCTTGGTTTAAATGTATCAATGCAATCACTGCATCCAAACTTTCCGGTATTTCTAAATTCGTCAAATGTCATACCACATTTTGTACAACCCTTGCTAGGCAAGTAAGCAGTTGTTTTAAAAGCATTATTTAACATAGCAGAAAACATGTTTTCCATTGAAAAACTTGAATTCAAAAATGTTTGATTCTTCTTTGCACATTCTTCACACAAATGACATTCTGTTTTCTTTCCGTTCACAATATGAGTCATATGGACATTAGCTTCATTTTTACCGCATTCATTACATAACATGATTAATATACCCTCCAATACTTATAATTAATCAATTTAAATCATCCGCTGATGTCAAAATCATTTCTTTTAACAAATCAGCTCTTAATTTATTCCTGTCATCATAATTTACATTGTTTAAAGCTCTTTCACTTAATACACTTTGCATAATTTTTAATTCTTTTTGGGAAATTACTTGTCTATTAAACAATGCGTATAAAATATCCATTGCTTTATTTAATGTAATGTTGTCACCTATGCTGTCATTTAATATTCTTTCTAGCTCATCCTCCATGGATGTCCTAACCTTAAAAATTCTGATGTACCCCCCGCCGCCTCTTCTGCTTTCCACTATATATCCTCTGTCATTATTAAAACGTGTTGTCAACACATAATTTATTTGAGAAGGAGAACAGTCAAATTGCTGTGCCAGGATGTTTCTTTGAATTTCTATGGCCCTTTGATTGTTAGCTTCTAGAAGCTCTTTAATAAATTCTTCAATAATATCACTTAAATTATTAGACATCTATTCACTTCCTTTGTTTGACTTTAACTTTGACTTTCTTTGACCTTTATAAAAATTATATCACTATTTTTTTAAATTTCAATAGTTATTTTTTTAAATTTTAAAAATTTTATTCATATGATAAGAGGGTGAATTTTATATAAAAATCCTGAAATAGCAAATAATTGCTATTCCAGGATAAATTAATAAATAACTTATACTTTTATTCAATAATTCTGTCTAATAAAGCAAACACTTCTCCTCGAGTCATTGGCTCGTCATACCTGGTATCATAAATTGGTATTCCTTTTGCTTCTAAGCTTTTCTTGTGTTTTTCAGCCCAATGAACAATTTCATTGTCATTAAAAAACTCATATATTGCATTTGCCTGAGCTTGTGCAATCTTTCTAAGATTTTCATCTTCTTTAAGAAATGCTTCATCCTCTATATTGTCATGAAATCCATTTTCAACTAATACAATATGCTTGCAATTAGTCGCTGATGCAGAACGTATTACACCATAGTAATTGTAGGTTTTGCCATCATCTTGTGTATACACTCTTGTGTTAGCTCTTCTGCTATTATTACCCATTACTGATGCAACACTCTCAATAATTTTCTTAGCAAGCTCCTCGTCATAAGGCTTAGAAAAATCATAATAGGCTTCTACACCCCGTGCTTCACCATTAGAGGCATTAGAATGCTCGGATATAAACAAATCATATCCTTGTGCTTTCTTTCCCCTTGTATATAAATTCGGATTTTCGCCTATAGTGCGTGTAAGATCCGCTTGATTACCTACGGATTCTAATATATCTTTTAAAAAATTGGATATTTTCCAATTTCCTTCATGTTCGTAATAACCCGTTGGACCTTTGTTAACATTTCCCGGCCCATGTCCAGGATCTATCATTACCTTAATCATAAATATTACCCCTTTAAGCTTGTTTCAAATTAAATAATTACAGTTTCTCTCTCTTATGTAAAATATGCAAAAGAGAAATATATGTTACAAAAGCAAATGCTTATTATATAAATAATTCATAGAAAATCCTATTTATTGACTTTTGAATGCATTTGATTTATGCTTAAATATAACAAGTAGTACTTGAGATAGTAATTATAATGAAGGGAGTAACTAAATGGCTGACATTGTATTAAAGCAAGTTGGAAGTCAAATAAAAATGTTTCGTAAAATTAAAAAACTTACTATTGAAGATCTTGGCAAAATGATAAATAAAAGCAAATCAACAGTATCAAAGTACGAATCCGGCGAAATCGCAATTGATATTGAAACATTGTTTGATATTGCTACTGCATTGAATATTAATATAATAAATTTAGTTGATATAGAAGTCGAGGAAAAACCCCAAGCAGAAAAAAGCCATTTTTGGCAAGTTGATAATTTATATATGTATCACAGAAGTGGTAATAAAATATATTTATCCTATATTAAGCTTAGATATGATGATACTAAGCATAAAACTATTGCAACATTATATCTCAAAATTGAAAATACAGAGGATTTAACGA
This sequence comes from uncultured Muribaculaceae bacterium, assembly GCA_964389735.1. GTDB lineage: Bacteria > Bacillota_I > Bacilli_A > RF39 > UBA660 > JAQUVS01. The sequence goes on along the minus strand of CAYMEJ010000069.1, from coordinate 568 downwards.
ATTGTGAAAGTGTTTATCAAGGATATATGAATTTTCATGATAATATTCTTAATTTTAACCTTCAAAATTACGCTTACAACGTAGAATCAGTATTAATGAACTTCTTTGTCCCTATAAAAAAGGTAACAACATTAGCAGGCCTAATAAGCGGACTTGATAACACTTCCCTACGACCTGCATCCTACAAGGTAATTTTATCAAAAAACCTGCTTTCTTTAGAAGAACAAAAAGAATTGCTTCAATTATCCAAGGATGTAATTAGAAGACTTAAGGATGAACACATATTCAGAGTAGATGATTAATCACTGAATTTCAGTGATTAATCAAATTGAACCACTGTTTTGCAATTTGAACTTATTTAAACAGGATTATCAAGGGAATAGTTATTCCTTAATAATATCAACCTTTTTAACCTTAAATACAATTACACTTGTAGCGCATTTAAATAATTGGTCAATTGCCATACAAAGCCATATGAACATAATATCCAGTTTTAAAACATATGCAAACAATAGTGCAAGTGGTACCCTTATAGCCCAAATTCCAAGGAAGCTGATTATCATTGGTA
>CAYMEJ010000068.1:0-4129 GCA_964389735.1 uncultured Muribaculaceae bacterium | reverse complement strand
TATCATAAAAGTTCTTTTTTATTGATGTCTACCCACAGGGGTGCATTTCATAACATATCTTCTTTTATTATTCCCTACTCTATTTCAATTTATCCAAGAAACTTGTTCCAATAAGAGGTCTTTCAACTTCAAAATTATCTGCTATAGTAGCACCAATATCTCCCATTGATTCTAATATATCTAACTTTTTAGGTTCTTTAAAATCTCTACCAAATATAATTACAGGAACATTTTCTCTAGTATGATCAGTACCATTAAATAATGGATCACATCCATGATCTGCAGTAATAATCAATAAGTCGTCATTTTCAAGCTTATTTATAATCATAGGTATTTCAACGTCAAACTCTTCAATTGCCTTAGCATAGCCCTCTAAATCTCTTTTATGGCCATATTCTTTATCAAAGTCAGGTAAATTAATAAAACATAGTCCTTCAAAGTTTTTATCCATAATATCACTTAACTTATTTAAAGCTTCATTAGTAGTAGTAGCTTTAATAATCTTAGTAATACCTTCACCATCAAATATATCATTAATCTTACCAATAGAAATAACACTTAAATCATTATTCTTTAAACAGTTTAAAACACTTCTAGTAGGAGGTTTAACTGCAAAATGTTTTACTTCATTAGTAAATTTATATTTACCATCTTTTCCAGTAAAAGGTCTTGCTATAACTCTTCCAACTTTCCAATCTTCTCTCATTGTAATTTTTCTTATCATTTCACAATAACTATATAATTTACTAACTGGTACAACATCTTCATGTGCAGCAATTTGTAAATTAGAACCATTAGAAGTAAATAATATAAGTGATCCATAATTAATATGTCTTTCTGCTAATTCTTTCAATACTTCACTATCCGTCATATTCTTATTACCAATAATTCTCTTACCAGTAGTAAATTCTATTTCATCTATTAATTCTCTAGGAAAACCATTTTCAGAAAAAACTTTAAATGGTACTAAATTTCTAACACCAACTAATTCATAATGACCATTTAATGTATCTTTACCAGGATTAGTAGGTCTAGCAATAGTATAATAAGCTTCACTATCTTTTTCATCCATAGAAATTGTATTTAAAAATCCCAACTTCTTTAAATTAGGTACAAATAAATCATAATTTTCTTTTATATGTCCAAGTGTATTAGCACCACTATCACCATAATTATTTGCATCCAATGCTTCCCCTACTCCTAATGAATCTAAAACCATTAAAAATATTCTTTTAAATTTCATAAAATTAATCCTCTTTTCCTCTAGGATGATAATTCTTATAATCATCTTTTACTTTATTATTAGATATATGAGTATATATTCTTGTAGTAGCAATATCACTATGTCCAAGTAATTCTTGAACAATTCTTAAATCTGCACCATATTCAATCATATGAGTAGCAAAACTATGTCTTAATGTATGTGGAGATACATCTTTATTAATACCTTTTTCTAATAAAAGTTTCTTTAACATTTTAAAAAAACCTTGTCTAGAAATAGGTTTACCATGATTATTTAAAAATATTATATCAGTATGATTATTTTTTAATAATTTATTTCTTACTTCAATATAATTATTTAAAGAATCAATAATATATTCTCCTATAGGAATAATTCTTTCTTTACTCCCCTTACCCATACACCTTACAGTACAATTAACAACATCTATATCTTGAAATGTTAATGAAATTAATTCACTTATTCTAAGGCCACTACCATATAACAATTCTAACATAGCTTTATTTCGGTAGTCAAATACGTTATTACAAGTAATATTAAGTATTTCGTCTACTTCTTCTATTGTTAAAACATCAGGTAACTTTTTTCTAAGTTTAGGTCTATCTATAAGTATTGATGGATCATTATCACAAACATTTACTTTCATTAAATACTTATGAAAGTTCTTAATTGAAGTAATAAAATGCGCAATTGTAGTACTTGTATCACCATTATCACTAATATACTTTAAAAAATTAGAAATATCATCAGTAGTAATATCTTTTACTTTATTAATCCCTTTATTTCTTAAATAATCATTATATATTTTTAAATTATTTAAATAAGATTGTTTAGTATTTTTACTAAGATATTGTTCATATACTACATAATTAATATATTCATCAATATAATTATCAATTTCATTTCTATTTCTATTCATATTATCACCACAATACTATAATTAATTATATCATAAACTAGTATATTTTTCTAATATTTGATAAAATATATATAGAAGTTGGTGATAATATGGAAAAACCATTAGCAATTAAATTAGCACCTAATAATATAGATGAGATAATAGGACAAAAACATTTATTAGGTAAAGGAAAAGTATTAAGAAATTTAGTTGAAAATAAAAAATTATTTTCAATGATATTATATGGTAAACCAGGTATTGGTAAAACTTCAATTGCAAATGCAATAGTAAAAGATTTAGGATTAAGATATAGATTTTTAAATGCTACTATTCATAGTAAAAAAGACTTTGATGTTGTAGTAGAAGAAGCAAAAATGTATGATGGTATAGTACTCATAATGGATGAAATACATAGATTAAATAAAGATAAACAAGATTTATTATTACCACAATTGGAAAGTGGTTTAATAACTCTTATTGGAATGACTACATCTAATCCATATCATAAGATTAATCCTGCTATTAGAAGTAGATGTCAAATATTTGAATTAAAAGAATTATCAGAAGAAGATATAATTGATGGATTAAATAAAGCTATTAAACATGAAGACCTAAAAGGTATAAAGATTAAGAAAGATGCTATTGAATATATTGCAAAACTATCAGGAAATGATTTAAGATATGCATATAACTTATTAGAAATAGCATTCTATTCAAGTAAAGATAAAAATATAACATTAGATCATTTAAAAACAATTAATAATAAGCCTGCATTCTTTATTGATAAAAATGAAGATGGTCATTATGATTTATTAAGTGCTTTTCAAAAGTCAATTAGAGGTAGTGACGTTAATGCTGCCCTACACTATTTAGGAAGATTAATAATAGCAGGTGACTTAGACAGTATTTATAGAAGATTAAGTGTAATATGTTATGAAGATATAGGACTTGCTAATCCAGCATTAGGGCCAAGATTAATGGCAGCTATAAATGCAGCTGAATTAGTAGGACTTCCAGAAGCAAGAATACCTTTAGGAGAAATAGTTGTAGAACTTGCTCTATCTCCTAAATCAAATACTGCTCATATAGCACTCGATGCTGCATTATCAGATATAGAAACAGGTAGATGTGGACCAATTCCTAATCACATTAAAAATGGTAATCCTGATTACCTATATCCACACTCTTATAAAGGAAGTTATATACCTCAACAATATTTACCTGATAACTTAAAAAAGAAAAAATATTATGTACCAAAGAATGAATCTAATTATGAAAAACAATTATATGAAATAGATAAAAAATTAGATGAATTAAAAAAGAAAAATAATATTATTTAAAATATGATATAATTTATATATAAGGGAGTTTTAATATGAATGAAGATTTAAGAAAAGAATTGCTAAAAGCAAAAGGAACAATAAAAATTGAAAAAACTATTTATGAAGGAACAAAATACGAATTAGATAGAAAAAGAATTGAAGTTGAATCACTAGAAGTATATCAAGAATATTTAAATGCTATTAAATATGAAAAAATCGCTAAAGAACGTTTAGAAAAATATGAAGAAGATTATTTAAAATTATGCGCTAAAGTAAAAGAAAAATGTAATCATGAATTATGTTATGATGAAGGTTACTATAAAGTTGAATGGTCAAAAGGTAAAGAAAAAGAAACAATTACTTATAAAGAAAAAGCAGATGTTAGAAAATGTACTTGTATAGAATGTGGTATTCAATTAAGATGTTTTCAATTTGATAATGATAATTGGGATAACTTAATATTTAATCCAAAAAATAATCAATATGCAGAAACAGAAATATTAGAAATTTCTGATGTATATTCATTAGATGAAGTAAGAGATATTTATAAAGAAAGTTTAAAAAAGAACTCTACTCCAGAAGCAATTAAGATATTAAAAAAGAGTGTTGGTATATAATGAAATGCACCCCTGTGGGTAGACATCAATAAAAAAGAACTTTTATGATAAA
>CAYMEJ010000067.1:0-4196 GCA_964389735.1 uncultured Muribaculaceae bacterium | reverse complement strand
TCAATAGCATTTTTTTCTAATCTTGATATTTGAGCTTGGCTTATACCTAATTCACTAGCTATTTCCATTTGTGTCTTTCCAATAATAAATCTTTGATTAACAATATACTTTTCTCTATCCTTTAATTTCGTTATTGCATCATCTACACTCATATTTACATCTAGATCTTGCTTCTTTACTTTCTTATCCTCAATTTGATCACACAAGTATATTGTATCTCCTCCATCATTATATATAGGTTCATATATACTTACAGGTAGTCTCATTGAATCCATAGATTGAATTATTTCAAAAGGTGTTACTTCTAATATATTAGCTATTTCTTCAACAGTAGGTTCTACCCCTCTTTCCATCAATATTTCTTCTTTTAGTTTTAAAGTTTTATATGATAAATCTTTTAGAGTTCTACTAACTCTAACTGCACTATTATCTCTTAAATATCTTTTTAACTCTCCTAATATCATAGGAACAGCATAAGTAGATAATCTAACCTCATGACTTAAATCAAAATTATCTATTGCTTTCATTAAACCAATACATCCTACCTGAAACAAGTCATCCATATTCTCATCTCTATTATTAAATCTTTTTAAAATACTTAATACTAATTTCAAATTACCTTGAATTAAATCATCTCTAGCAAATAAATCTCCATTCTTCATTTTTTTAATTAATTCAATAGTTTCTTCATTTTTTAATACTTTAATATTCGCAGTATTCACGCCACTTATTTCTACTTTATGACGTGCCATAAAAAAACTCCTTTCATATCTATTAAGATATAAAAAGAGTTTTAATATTCATTATTTATTATTTAAATAATCTAAAAATTCATTAAACATTTTTGCATAATCTTTATGAAATTCTTTAGTCTTAACCATTTCTTTTACTTCATCTATTGTAAACCATCCTACATCAGCAACTTGATGTTTATCAAATTCTAATTTAGAAATATCCACTTCCATATTAACATAATAATAATCTCTAAATGCAGATGCATAATCATCTTTCTTAGAATCATATAATATTATATTTTCATCTTTTATATTTAATCCAAGTTCCTCTTTTACTTCAGCAATAATACCTTGCAAACTAGATTCACCTGCTTTAGGATGTCCTCCAGTAGTAGCCCATTTACCACTCTTTTCTTCACTTCTTCTTTGTAATAAAAGTTCACCCTTACTGTTTTGAATAAATATAGTAACTACTACATAGTAACTACCATTAGGAATTGCTTCACCTTTCAAGATTGTTTCACCAGTTAGTTTACGATTCTCATCATATAAATCTCTTATTTTCACAGTGTCATCTCCTTACACTTAAAGTATAACACAATTAATCAAAAATTTATTCTAAAACTTCATCAACTTCAACAACTTTTTCGTCTTCTATTACTTTATCTTTATTTTCTAATATTAATTTATAAGTAGATGCACTATAACCACTCTTATAAACATGATCATAAAAATTAATAAAATTACAAGCTTCCTCTAATTCTTTAAATGCTGCTGATTCTACTTTATCTATTTTAATATTAAAATTAAATAATTTATATTTTTCTTCTATTATCTTATTAAATTCTTCTAAATTAATAAAATTCATAATTTTAATTATTTTCATATATGGACTATTAATAAAATCATAAAAATTATTAATTTCTTCATTGAGTTCTTCTTCCTTAATATCTTTCTTCTTTTCCTTTATTGCTAATAATAATTCAATATAGTTATCCTTATATAATTTTAATACATCATACACTGTACAATTTTCATTTATTTTATCAGCAATTAAATTTTCGAATTTAGTTTTCTCTAAATTAGCAGATTCAACTCTTATCTCATTAAGTTTTCTATTAATATCTTGTTCAACACCCTTAACAGAAACAGCTAAATCCATTAATGATTTATCCTTTTTAGATTCACTAAATAATAAATTAGTTTTTTTATTAGAAATTTTTAAATACTTTTCATTTAATTTAAATAATTGATCAGTAAGTTTCTTTTTATCTGAATTAATAGTTTCAATAGTTTTTAATTTTTCTTCATATATACCTTTATATTGATCTTTTTTATCATGAATTTTTTTCATATTAGTAACTAAATATTTATATTTTTCATAACTCTTATACTCAAATAAATTCTTACATAAATCATCTACATTTTTATAAAAATCATCTTTTTCTTCTTCAGACATTTCATTGTATATTTCTTCTGATATTAATTTATTTCTATTAGTTGATAAAGCATCACTACTAACTAAAAAATCATTAACATTATATTCACCTGAAATAAACTTATTTAAAATATTATATTTATCTGTATCAATTAAATCATCTCTTTGATATTTTAAAGAATCCAATTGATCTTCTATAGTCGATTCATCAATACCATTATCAGAAAAATATTTATCTTTCATTTTAATTGAATACTCTACTATTTGTTTTTCATTAAGTCTTAACATATTTTTTATATTAATAGATATGTCCTTTAAAATATCATGATTATCCCAATATATAGAATCAAATACTTTCTTCATATTTTTTTCCAAAGTACTTCTATCATCCTTGTTTATTTCTTCAAATAATACTTTCATATATCTATTAACATTTAATGTATAATTGAAATCTCTTTCTGATAGATTAATACCAATTTCTTTCAATTGATTAATTATTTTTTCAATATTAATATTAAATTCTTCCAGCGTTACTGGATTATCTATATCATTTAATATTTTTGAAAAGTTTAATCCCTCATAAAAATTATCCACTATTTTAAGTAAACGATTTCCCTCTTTTAAAACATTAATTTTTTCTTTTAATTCTTCTATTTCATTATTTTCTTCACTTGGTAACAATAAATTTGCTCTTTTACACATAGTAGTATCTATAACCTTTTTATAAGTTTTATATTTCATTAACAAATCTTTTATTTCATCTTGATGTTCTTCTTTTGGATTAAAAGATTCAAAAACTTTATCTATATCAGTAATCTGTTTTTTTAAATCCTTATAATTCTTTTTCATTTTTATCAACCTTTTCTACTACTAATTTTGAAAGTCTATCTATTACTTCATTAACTTGTTTAGATAATTCTACTAACTCATCATCTTTTACATTTTCTAAATCTTTTTCTAATTCTAAGTTCATATCATCATCTCCCATTGTTACACTACTACTAGAATAACATAAAATATAATTGTTTTACAATTTAATTTACAATAAAAAAAGAATAATACTTTAAAGTTTACACTTTATTACTATTATCCTTAATATCATCATAATCATCTAAAAAATTATATTCATAATTATCTTTATGGTATCCAATTATAGTATTCAAATTAACATTAAAACTACTTTTAAATATATTACATTCTATATATGGATTTATTTTTCTAAATTCCTCAATAAGTTTTTTCATTTCTAATCTCTTACTATTACCATTATCATTATCTAAATTATTTTCTTCAGTAAATCTACATGCACAATTTAAAAATCTTAAATTAAAACTATTTTTAAAAGAAATAATATCCGCTTCTTTTACAAAATATAAAGGTCTTATTAATTGCATACCAGGAAAATTAGTACTATGAAGTTTAGGCATCATAGTCTTCATTTCTCCACCATATAACATACTCAAAAGAATAGTTTCTATTACATCATCATAATGATGACCTAATGCTATTTTATTACATCCAAGACTTTGTGCATAACTATATAAATGTCCCCTTCTCATCCGAGCACATAAATAGCAAGGTGAATTTTCAATATTTACAACTGTATCAAATATTGTACTTTCAAATATTTCAATAGGTATATTTAATAGTTTTGCATTATCTTCAATTTGTTTTCTGTTTTCCTTATTATATCCAGGGTCCATTACTATAAAATGCAAATTAAATTTAACTTGTCCATGTCTTTGAATCTCTTGCATACATTTAGCTAATATCATTGAATCTTTTCCACCTGATATGCAGACAGCTATATTGTCGTTTTCTTCTATCATATTAAATTCTTTTACTGCTTTTACAAACTTAGCCCATATTTTTTTTCTATATTTTGTAATTAAACTAGTTTCAATATCTTTATATATATCCATAGTACACCTCACCAATATATAATAACATAAAAAAGATAGTATAACTATGAAGTTGTAATATAAAAGTGGACATAAAAAAAGATGTTCCACTTTTTTGTTTGA
>CAYMEJ010000066.1:0-4206 GCA_964389735.1 uncultured Muribaculaceae bacterium | reverse complement strand
GTGTCACCACCATCGGATTTTGAGTCCGACACGTCTACCATTCCATCACTCAGGCAAGTAACAAGAAAATTATAACATAAAAAAAATAAAAATAGCAAAAAAATTACTATTTTTTCGCCATTTTCTTTTTCTCCTTATTTAGTAGTACTATTATACCAAAATAGATACTAACAGCAGGACTCAATAAAACATGTCCACTAGTTAAAGAAATTAATAATAATATTATTATACCTATAATATTTACTTTATTAAATTTATAAGTCTTAAAAGTATATATGAATAAAGTAATTATTCCTAAGAAACTAATAATTCCATATCTATATAATATATCAAATATATCTATTTCCACTAATTTAAAACTATTATTATATCCAATACCTAATACCATATCTAAAATATTTTTATCAAAAAAGAACTTATTATTATCTACTAAGAAAGATAATCTATCATTGAATATAACTTTATTTATACCATCTATACTAAAAATATTATTTACCTTAAAAAATTCTGCTTGAACTAACATATTTTTGTAAGTGTTAGAATTAATAAAAATAAGAATAGTAATTGTTACTAATAATATAAATGATACTGATAAAATGATTTTTTTCTTATTACTAGAATCTTTAAAATATTTATATATAAATGGAATCAAATTTATTATTACAATTAATATAACCCCACCAGTTAATACCTTAGTACCAGTTAAGAAAGATATTACTAATAACAAAATAGTTATAATAAATAATAATATATTTTTCTTTTTCTTTAAATAATCAAAAACATAATAATAAAGAATAACTAGTATAGCACTAAACTCATTTATTGAATTAAATAAACCTCTATAACCAGACTTACCATCAGTCTTTAAATAATTATTATATCCAATATCAAATATATATGAGAATAAATAAATTGATATATATAATATTAAACTAGCAAGTAATGCTTTCTTATACTTCTCATCATATTTTAAATTACTAAATAAAATAATTATATATGGTAAATAGAAAAGTTTTAAAGTAACACTGATAGATTCAACTATTGAATAATCTAAATATAAATAAGAGTAACTCAAGTAAATTGCCATTAGAAACATTAAAATAATATTTAATTTCAAATTCATTTTATTTCTAAGCAAAAATACTATAGCAAATAGAAAGAATAATCCTCTAACCATTGTACTAATAGGAATATTAGGAAGTATTGTAATAAACATATCAAGTACACTTTGTAATAAAATATAAATTAAAATTATATACATAACTGTTTTATCTTTCATTATCTACCTCTTCATAATTTAAATATTTATAATAACTTAAATTACTTAACTTATCTTTCTTTACAAAAGTATAATTAACATCCTTATCATTTAAATTATAAATAATTCCAGTCATATCACCTAAATTAAATGAAATATTAACATCCTTATTACTGATACTATTTAAATCACTATTTATCTTTAAACTTTCCTTACCAGAGTAATAAGTATTACCAAGTAAAATAATAAGTGAATTAATTACTACTAAACCAATAACTCCATATTTTAAATATTTATTATTTAAGTATTTAAGAATTAAATAACTAAGTATAATAATAAATAAATAATTTTCAGGATTATATCTAGCCCACCAACTCTCACTAATTACAAGTATTAATAATAATGTAATAGAAAGTAGTAAAATAATATTTAATTTTTCTTCTTTATTATCATTTTTAATGAAGTAAATTATAAGTGCAATTATTGATAAAATAAATAATCCACTAGACCATATACCAAAGCCACTTAATCTAGTATCAACTGCCATTGAATCCTTTATTTCAGTTGTATTAAAGGTAAAAGGTATTTTAAATTCATATTCTTTATTAGATTGTAAATTATTTACTTTTGAGAAAGTTCCTATAAAGAACTTTTCAACATTATTCTTATCCACAAAATCTTTTGGTTGTTGTGCAGTAATAATATCTTCTGCTTTATCTCCATAAACAGGGAAGAATGGATTACCATGATCAACAAAGTTCTTAATATAAGTAGAGTATCCAACAAGACCAAAACTTATAACAAACAATATTACATATAACGGAATTAGTCTCTTCAATGAATTACCTAATTCTTTTTCTTTATATTTAATATATAAATATCTAAGCATAAATACAAAAGTAAATATTAAACCATATCCCATAATATTAAATTTAATATTTGTAATTAAAATAAATACAGAAGACAATATTAAGAATTTTAATATAGTAGGACTTTTATCTTTCTTATCAACAATACTAAGAAGTGCAACAACTAATATAAATAATAGACTAGTACCCAATTGATCATTATAAAAAGTAAATAATTGATTACAACATATTGGATTAAAAGTAATAATACTTGCTAATATAAAACTCTTTTTATTTAATTTCTCATATAAGTATCCAACTGATAAAACAAATAATATATACATAAAGATAAGATTTAATGCTTTACCTGATTCTATATTATCAGTCAATTTATAAAAATTAGCTTCTAGTATCCAATTAGCTTTAGCATAATGATCTTTCCATATATCATAATTATGCATATCATAGTTTTTAATATCTAAATTATCATTAACAAAATCAGTACTGCTTTCATAAACAGGATTCCATCCTAAATATAAATTACCAACAGCATCCTTATGATATGTATTACCATCACTAGATCTATCATATATAAAACTCATAGAAGTAATAGATACTACTAAAACAATAAAAGATAAAACTAAACTACTAATTAAAACTTTCTTATCTATAAACTTCTTTTTATTAATCAATAATACAATTCCAATAGATAAAATTATACTAATAAAGAAATGTAATTTAGTAATAGAAATATTAAATAAGTATAAAGTACTAGTAAATATTAACATAGTACACATTAATACTAATAAATACACTCCTGAATACTTTAAAACACTAATTTTATCTTTCATATAATCAACTCTTTTCATAATATATTCTAACATAAAAAGAAGTAAAGACCAATAATTTTAAAATAACTATCTATAATGACAAAAAAAGTCAAATAATCATCTAATCTTATTTTAAAATACATAACTCGTGTTATACTATTAAAGTAAGGAGATGTATAAAATGAAAGAAGAATGGAATGGTTTCCAAGGAACAACATGGCAAAATGAAATAAATGTAAAAGATTTCATATTAAATAATTATAAAGAATATACAGGAGATGACACTTTTTTAAGTGGGCCAACTGCTAAAACTACTAAAATTATTAATAAAGTAGAAGAACTTTCTCAAGAAGAATTAAAGAAGGGTGTATTAGATGTAGAAACATCTAGAGTATCTGGAATTAATAACTTTGAAGCAGGTTATATAGATAAAGAGAATGAAGTAATAGTAGGACTTCAAACAGATGCACCATTAAAAAGAATAGTAAATCCTTTTGGTGGAATAAGAATGGTTTATACTTCTTTAGAAGCATATGGATATAAACTAGATCCTGAAATAGAAAAACATTTCAGTAAATATAGAAAAACTCATAATGAAGGAGTATTTGATGCATATACTAGTGACATCAAAAAAGCTAAACATGTAGGACTATTAACAGGATTACCTGATGCATATGGTAGAGGTAGAATAATAGGAGACTATAGAAGAATAGCACTATATGGAATAGATTACTTAATAGAAAATAAAAAAGCTGATTTACTAAAATTAGAAAATCATGAAATAGATGAATACACTATTAGATTAAGAGAAGAAGTAAGCATGCAAATTAGAGCTCTAGATGAAATAAAACAAATGGCTCTAACATATGGATATGATATATCAGTACCAGCTAAAAATGCTAAAGAAGCAGTACAATGGACTTACTTTGGATACTTAGCAGCAATCAAAGAAAATAATGGGGCTGCTATGAGTTTAGGTAGAACTTCTACTTTCTTAGATATATATATAGAAAGAGATCTAAATAATGGAACATTAACAGAAGAAGAAGCACAAGAATTAATAGATCAATTTATAATTAAATTAAGAGTAGCAAGGCATTTAAGAACACCAGAATATAATGAATTATTTGCAGGAGATCCAACATGGGTTACTGAATCAATTGGTGGTATGACAGAAGATAATAGATCATTAGTAACAAAGAACTCATTTAGATTCTTACATACTTTAACTAATTTAGGATCATCTCCAGAACCAAATATGACAATATTA
>CAYMEJ010000065.1:0-4267 GCA_964389735.1 uncultured Muribaculaceae bacterium | reverse complement strand
TATCAATATATTGGAAATGGTAAAACATTACCAAGACCAATGATGAATATTATTAATGGTGGAGCTCATGCTGATAATAAATTAGATTTCCAAGAATTTATGATTATACCAAATGCTTCAACAATAAAAGAAAGAGTAAGAATTGGAGCAGAAGTATTCCATAATTTAAAGAAAGTATTAAATGAAAAAGGATTATCAACAGGAGTAGGAGATGAAGGTGGTTTTGCACCAGATTTAAATTCTAATTCTGAAGGATTTGATTTAATAATAGAAGCAATAACAAGAGCAGGATACATTCCTGGTCAAGATGTATCACTTGGTATAGATGTAGCAGCAAGTGAATTCTATAAAGATGGAAAATATGAATTAGTAGGAGAAAATAGAAGTTTAACAACTACTGAATTAGTAGATTTCTTCTGTGAATTAGTAAATAAATATCCAATTATATCAATAGAAGACCCAGTTGATGAAAATGATTGGGAAGGATTTAGATTAATAACTGAAAAATTAGGAGATAGAATCCAATTAGTAGGAGATGATTTATTTGTTACAAATAAAAAATGCCTACAAAAAGGTATTGATAATCATGCTGGTAATGCTATTTTATTAAAGGTAAATCAAATTGGTACAATTACAGAAACATTAGAAACTATTGAATTAGCAAGAGCTAATGGATATAAAACAATAATCTCTCATAGAAGTGGTGAAACAGAAGATACTACAATAGCAGATTTAGCAGTAGGATTAGAATTAGGACAAATAAAAACAGGTTCTTTATCAAGAACTGATAGAGTATGTAAATATAATAGATTAATTAGAATAGAAGAACAATTAGAAAACCTATAATATCATTGCATTTTTATCTAAAATATGTTAAATTATTAGGTAGTAAAACGAAACGGAGGTTTTGGCATGAAAACATTTTTATTAGTAATATCAATATTATTAATTGCAATAGTATTGTTACAAAGTAATAAAGCTGAAAGCGGAGCACAAATTATATCTGGAGGTAACTCAGATTTATTTAGTCAAAGAAAAGAAAGAGGATCAGAACTATTTATCAGTAGATTAACATTAGGATTAGGAATGACTTTCTTTTTAATAAGTGTAATAGCAGAATTTATGTAAACTAAAAAGGACTTAGTCCTTTTTTTATTGTATTTACAATATAATTATTCTATAATTAATATATTAGAAAGCATATGGTGAATAAAGTATGAAAGATAAAATATTAGAAATAATAAAAAATAGTGATAAAGCATTATCACTAGAAGAATTAGACAACCTATTAGGATTAAAAACAGTAGAAGAATCAAAAGAATTGTGTGAAACAGTAAAAGAAATGACAGATAATTATGAATTATATCATACTAATAAAAAGAAATATATGCTTATAGAAGATAGTCCATTCAAAAAAGGTGTTCTAAGAGTAAATAAAAAAGGTTTTGGTTTTGTAGAAATACCTGGTAGTGAAGATGTATATATAAATGAAAGTAATTTAAATAATGCTATTCATAATGATACAGTAATAATAGAAATAACTGGTAAAAAAGATATAGACAAATTAGAAGGTAAAATATTAAAGGTTGTATCAAGATCATTAGCACCTCTAGTAGGTGAAGTAACATTTAAAAAAGAAGTAGGACACATTAACCTAGATGATGATAAAGTTAAATTAGAAATAATTATACCAAAAGGAAAATCAATGGGTGCTGTTGATGGTCATAAGGTTTTAGTAGAATTAAGAGACCATATATCACAAAATAAATATAATGGTGAAATAGTAAAGATATTGGGACATAAAAATGATCCTGGTGTAGATATTTTATCAATCGTATATAAATATAATATTTATGATAAGTTCCCAGAAGAAGTAGAAGAAGAATTAAAAAGTATTCCAGAAGAAGTTAAAGAAGAAGATTTAGTAGGTAGAAAAGATCTAACTAATGAAATGATATTTACTATTGATGGTGATGATACAAAAGATATAGATGATGCTATATCAGCTAGAAAACTACCTAATGGTAATTATGAATTAGGAGTTCATATAGCAGATGTTTCTTATTATGTTAAAGAAGGTACTGCACTTGATGTAAATGCAATGGATAGAGGAACAAGTG
Source organism: uncultured Muribaculaceae bacterium (assembly GCA_964389735.1). Taxonomy (GTDB): domain Bacteria; phylum Bacillota_I; class Bacilli_A; order RF39; family UBA660; genus JAQUVS01. The sequence continues at coordinate 2,147 of CAYMEJ010000065.1, read as the reverse complement.
TATATTTAGTAGATAGAGTTATTCCTATGATTCCACATCAATTATCAAATGGTATTTGCTCATTAAATCCAGAAGTAATAAGATTAGCAATATCATGTGTAATGGAATTAGACAGTAATGGAAATATAGTAAACTATGATATTTTCCCAAGTTATATTAAATCAAGAATACAAATGACTTATAAGAAAGTTAATTCAATATTAGAACAAGGTATAACACCAGAAGGATATGAACCATATAAAGATACTTTATTATTAATGGAAGATATTGCAACAATATTAAGAAAAGCAAAAATAGCAAAAGGATATTTAGATTTTGATGTTGATGAAGCTAAAATATTAGTAGATGAAAATTGTCATCCAACTGATATAGTATTAAGAGAAAGAGGAAAAGGAGAAAATTTAATAGAAGACTTTATGATTATTGCTAATGAATGTGTAGCAACTCATATATTCTTTATGGAATTACCTTTTATATATCGTGTACATGAGTATCCAAAAGAAGATAGAATAAGAGAATTTGTAAGTTATCTAAGTACATTAGGATATCACTTTGAAGGAAACCTAAAGGAAATGACTCCAAAGAATGTACAAAAACTTTTAAACTTCTTAAAGGATAAAAAAGAATTTAAAATATTATCAAGTTTATTATTAAGAAATATGCAAAAAGCAGTATATAAACCTATTAATTTAGGACACTTTGGATTAGGTAGTAAATGTTATACTCATTTTACTTCACCTATAAGAAGATATCCAGATACAACAGTACATCGTTTACTAAGAACATATTTATTTAATAATGATATGTCTCCAGAAACAATAAAACATTGGGAAGAAAAATTAGTATTTGTAGCAGATAATTCATCTGCAAGAGAAAGAGCATCAGTAAATTGTGAAAGAGATGTAGAAGATATGAAAATGGCTGAATATATGGAAGATCATATAGGGGAAGAATTTGAAGGAATGGTATCAAGCGTAACTAACTTTGGTATGTTTATTCAATTAGATAATCTAGTAGAAGGTCTATCACATATTTCAGAAATGGATGATTATTATACATTTGATGAACAAACATTATCATTAGTAGGAGAAAAGAAAAAGAAAAGATATTCTTTAGGAGACAGAGTCCTAATAAAAGTAAAAAGTGCATCTAAAGAAGAAAGTACAATAGATTTCCAAGTAATAGGAAAAGTAGAAGATATTCAAAAAGAAAAAAAACAAGATGAAATAGAGATAATATAATGAAATAAATAACTAATTTGTTTTACTTATTAGTTATTTTTCTTTATAATAATTATAGGTGATAAATATGGAAATATTAAATAGAGTAGCAAGACATGATTATTTTATTGAAGAAGAATATGAATGTGGTATAGAACTAACTGGAACAGAAATAAAATCAATAAGAGATGGTTCAGCTAATATAAAAGATAGTTATGGAGTAATAAAAAATGGTGAAATATTTATCTTAAATATGTTTATATCACATTATAAAGAAGGAAATATTTTTAATCATAGTGAAACAAGAACAAGAAAATTATTAATGCACAAGAAGGAAATATTAAAATTGAATGATAAGATAAGATTAGAAGGATATACATTAATACCTTTAAAGATATATTTCAAAAGAAACATTGCAAAAGTATGTTTGGGACTATGTAAAGGTAAAAAGAACTATGATAAACGTGAATCAATTAAAGAAAAAGATATAAAAAGACAACTAGAAAAGAGCCAAAAGAACAATTATATGTAACAAAATGTATTATAAATACATTTATTAATACTAATAATAGTAAATTGAAAAAAGCATCAATTTATGCTATAATTAGTCCACATGGGGCTGACATGGTTTCGACGGGATAAGCAAGGCTTAGATAGCAAGTAGATGGCAATCTTAAAATGCACTCAGTTTAATAACTGGAAATAATTATAATACAGCTTACGCTGCTGCTTAATTAGCATATAGTGTAGCGCTTCTTTAAAGTTTTTACCTATGGAACTTTTTAGGGGCTCATATTTAATAGGTTATATTATTATGATGACTATGAGTAATAATGAATTTTATAGTCTAGCTAATTACTATGTTGTCAATTACTAGGTAATTAGTTAAATTAATTAATTGACTAAACTTGTAGAAGTCTTCTCTAA
>CAYMEJ010000064.1:0-4521 GCA_964389735.1 uncultured Muribaculaceae bacterium | reverse complement strand
GATTGTATATTCCCTCTATGCTGTGGAAAGATATGTATGATTTTTCGAGCGACTCTGTACTGCTTGTACTGGCGAGCGAACACTACGATGGCACGGAGTATATAAGAAATTATGATGAGTATGTTAAAGAAATCAGTCAGCAAAAGTAATTGTTTAAGTGAGGAAGCTAAAGGAATCTAAATCATGCTCGGAATGCAAAAAATTGTTAAAATCCTAAAATGGATCAGATGTAAGCTAATATTATTTCCTAAGAAAAATATTCAATTAGGTCAAAACTCTACGTTTGGACGTGGTACAGTTTTTTACGCACCAAATGAAACCACAATCGCACATAATGTCTACATCGGAAAGTATTGCTCATTGGAAACAGACATAACGATAGGGACTGGAGTTGTTATTGGAAATAATGTTGGTATGGTTGGAAAATATGACCATAACTACTCATATATTGGAAAAACCATTAAGAATGCACCATGGATTGGAGATGGTGACTACAATTTCAAAGGAAAAAATCAAAAGATTATTATAGAGAGAGATGTATGGATTGGTTATGGCTCTGTACTACTAAGTGGAATAACAGTGGGAAAAGGTTCAATCGTAGCTGCAGGCAGTGTAGTAACTAAGAACGTAGAACCATATACTATAGTAGCTGGAAACCCTGCAAAAAAAGCTGGAAATAGGTTTACAATGGAAGAGATTGTAAAGCATGAAGCAAGCTTAGATTATTGATCGGGGGTTAGAATGAAATTCACGCTGACAGTTATTATTCCAAATTACAACAATGCAAATTATTTGAAGAAATGTATAAATAGTGTTTTATACCAGAGCTATCAGCCAGATAAGATAATCATTTTTGATGATTGCTCTACGGATAATTCATTATACATTTTAGATGAGTATGTGAGAAAGTACAGTCAAATTGAGCTTATCAGGTCGGATTGCAATGTGGGGGTGTCGTCTGCAAGACATGCAGCAATTATGAGGGCAAATACCACATATGTGACGATGTTGGATGCTGATGATTTTTATTATAGAAAAGACAAATTAGAAAAAGAGATGCAGACAGTAGAACAATACTATTTCAATACAGGAAAATGTGGCTGTGCTTTTTCACAAGTAATTATTGTAAATGAAGATGGAAGAGAATTTTACAAACCTAAAATGAAAAGATTGGAGAAGCTGATCAGGTTTAGGACTGTGACAAGGCTGTATCGAACAAATACACCGCGAGATTTTTGCTTTCCCAAGGAAGCCTACATTCAAGCAGGTGGTTATAATTTTGAGTGTAAGTTATATGAAGATTGGGAATTGGATTTAAGATTATTAAAGATTTGCGACTTTCTTTTTTCAAATAATTACGGAACCGCTTATAGGCAAAAAACGAATGGACTATCTCATGAAAATTATAAGGTTCATTTTGCTGCAAAAAAAGAAATATTTGAGAAAAATGAGAATATACTCAATTATTCTATATTTGAAAAAATGGTATTCTATAATACCTTATATTTGGCTTTCTTCAAAGGATGGCTTACGAAAAAATTACGCGAAAAACCAGAGAATTCTGTCAGATTTAATATAAGCGATGAATAGTTATAATGTATTGATACTATTTGCCAGGAGTGATAAAAAACGACAGGAAGGTAATGATTCATTATGTTACATGTTATATACGTCTCATTTCATTGTTCGGAAAAGATGTTTGAGAGAATATTCCGAGACAGTAAGCAGAAGCCAGGGCAAGCAGTACAAAAATATAATAGATTAATGGCAGAAGGGTTCGCAAAGCAAAAGGATTGTAGCGTGACGGTTGTAACGGTTTTTTTACATGTATATTTCTTTTCCAAAAGAAGAAAAATGCAATCATTACAGATGCACCCCAATACGTTTTTTTTGATAGAGATTGCGCATATAGAGCAGCAATAATTGTTAAGGGGATTATTCATGACCATGAGAAATAGAAGCTACGATTATGTAAGAATTATTGCTATGCTCTTCGTAATTGGAATACATGCATGGGGTTCTGTTGAGAACTTGGCTCCGAGTGGTGGAAAAGGATTTTCTGATCTTATATTTCCTAAATGCTTAGGATTAGCTGTACCGGTCTTTTTTGCATTAAGCGGAGTTGTTTCCCTAGACAGAGAATATACGGATTTTTTATTGTATTATAAAAAGCGATTTGTTACAATTGTTATTCCTATGTTAGTTTACGCTGTTTTATATGTTGTTTATGCAGATTTTGAAACTGGTACGTTATCATTAAAAACTGTTAGCCATTATTTTACCAAAATTATAACAGGGAAAGTACACGGTACATGGTGGTTTGTTTATGCAATATTGGGTGTATATTTTATAACGCCTTTTTTATCATGTATGTTTTTACATCTTACGAAGTTGCAATATAAAGTACTTGTGTTTGGGATATATATATATTTACTAATATGTACATTGTGTTTCGTGATTGGTTGGGAATTTGGAGTAAATAGTATACTATTTAGCGAACAATGGCTATATTATTTATTTGGATTTTTTGGATATAAGTTAGGGAAGAGTGAACTTTCTAAGTCAATCAGATATATGCTAAGATTGGGATTGATATTTGCGACAGTATTTTATTTACTGTTTGATGCAGCATATGTGATTGCAGTGAATACAATACTGTTTTGTTTATTCGCATTGCTTTCAAAAGAATCACATTATGAGAGTTTAGATAGTAAAGGAAAGACATTTACGGATTGTATATCTATACAGAGCTATGATATTTATTTGGTACACGCAGCTGTACTTTCTTTATGCTTGAAGATATATACTGACTGGCAAGGCTATACTCATATTAAGTTTGTGATTTTGGTAATTACTGTGGCTGCACTTTCGTTTGTAATCACATATATAACGGATAAGTTAATAACAAATAGAATACAAAAAATAATTAAAAAACATTGGATATAAAAGATAATCAGTAGTATTTACTATGAAGGGGGATAAGGGTGATGATGAATGTAGGGATTTGTATATGTTTATTATTCGGCTTTTTGTTTGTTGAAATTTTTAGTTTTGGAATATGGGGAAAATGTAGAGCTTGTTTGAAATATATTGCAGAGTGTGCTCTCTATTTTATTTTATCTTGCCTATTCTATCTAGTTACATATATGGTCATAAACTATTCGTTTCCTTCGCTCAGGGAATCTTTCTCGATGAACAAAATATATTTAGCATTGTATTCAGGGGTAATCTTTCATATCATTCGAGTACTATTTACTAATAGACATACTATAAAAGAAACATTAAAAGAGGAGAATTTTAAAAAGTATTTGTTGTCAGCACTGTTAATCATCGGAATCATTTGTACCTTTGAATTAACAATTTTTAATTTCAGACATTACCAATCAATATTTAATCACTCGGTTTCCATTGATCATTATTTAGTGAGCGAAAACTTATCTGTTTGTGATACAGCAACATTTGAAGTTGTTGCTGATGGTGAGACTTATATTGAGATTCCGAATACCAATCTGCCTGTTTCCAACATACATACTGATTATATATTCCCACAAAAAGGAGAGTATGGAGTAGTCGGGGTTAATTATCATTACTCTATTATGGATCAAGGGAATTCCGCCTCATATTATGATTTACCTTCCAGAGTATTCTATCATTTAGTGCCCCAGAGTCATTATACACATGTGAATCTGTATGGAAATTGTCTTAATATTAGAATCTATTTTGAAAATTTAAATATGGGAGATATTGTTTCTGTTAGAACCATGGAATTAAACTCCAAGTACCCGGTTATTATATCTATACAGAGAAGTATGTTTCTGTTTTTTGTTGTGTTCATATTGTTTTTGATACGCCCAAAGTCATCACTATATAGAATTGATTTTTTGGATCAATTTAGATATAAAAAGACGATTTTTGTCCTCTTCTTTATCATTCAAGCACTGTTTTTCTGGAGAGTGGTTCATTATAATTCTTTTTTCTTAGATCCTTCTACTGGCAATGGAGAGCAATACTATCAGTTAACAGAATCCCTAACGGAGGGGCATACATATTTAAATATGCAGGTACCGCAGAGCATCATTGATTTAGAAGATCCGTATGATGCCAGCGTGAGGGATCGTTCATTGCAAGAGGGTGAAGGATATCCGCACGATGTGGCATATTATAATGGTCATTATTATGTTTACTTTGGTGTTGGTCCTGTTATTGTTTTTTTACTTCCCTATTATTTAATTACAGGAGCTCATTTGCCGATACATATTGCACTATATATTGCGGCAATGCTTGTTGCACTGGCTGCAATGGGGTTGTTGAGTCAGATAATAAAAAAATGGATTCCCAAAACGTCATTTCTGGTTTATTTGATGTTTTCATGCCTGTTTATAAACGGATGTGGCTTATTATTCGTAATGCAACGTCCTGATTTTTATTCACTTCCGATTGTTTTGGCGTTAGGCTCTTCTTTAGGTGGTTTATACTTTTGGATGAAGTCCATAGAACGAGATGATATCTCAGGGTATAAGC
>CAYMEJ010000063.1:1484-4644 GCA_964389735.1 uncultured Muribaculaceae bacterium | reverse complement strand
TATCATAAAAGTTCTTTTTTATTGATGTCTACCCACAGGGGTGCATTTCATAACACATATTCTTTTATTTTCAAATTTAATTTTCTATCATTTCTAATGACATTTCTGGTTCATCCATAATAAATATAACACAGGCACTAGAAGCAGCCCCAGAAGCAAGTAAACCAACGCCTGCCAATATATAACCAAATACTTTATTAAATTTTTTCATGTATATTACCCTCCTTATACATTCTTTTTATTTTTAAATACATAAGTTTTATAATTATTAAAAGGCATACCAAATAATTTATAAATAATTGGGTTAACTATTATAACCTCAATTAACATTGCAAATAATAAAGAATTTCTAATAAGTTGATTGTTAATATAGAAAGAAAGAAATGAATAAATAATACATGTTATTAGAGTAATAATCTTATATCTGATTCTCTTCTTCTTTTTTACCAATGGTCTTTTAATTGTATCAGCCGGTGCAAAAATAAGAAAAGAAATAAAAGATAAACTACAAATAAATATTATTTCCTCTATATTGAAAGTTATTACCCTCATTAGTAAAGGGCATCCAATAAACATAGTAATAGAAGTTATTAAACAAATCCAACTTTTAGAAGCATGAAGTCCAAAACCAGTAAGTCTTAATAAATTAAAAAACAATAATAAAATAAGAGTATCTTTAAGCAGTCCCAAATAACTTGATAATAATAAAATAACTATAGTTTTAGTAAGAGTTAGATAGACTGCTTCTAATCCGTATCTTACTCGATCAATTTTATTATCATCATAATTTGGGTAGATATTTCTTATTAATTTTATTGAATTATTAAGTACTAGTCCCTTCAAAATTCTTTTCCTCCTTACAATGTTGAAGAAAATATAACATCAATAGTAAGCAAAAAAACTTAAGAATAAAAAACATAAATTGTTGAAAACTTCAAAAAAATAAAATTAATTTACAGTTTACTTTTAACGGAAAAACATCAAAAAATAACATTTCACAATGAAAAAACTAAAAATAACACTCAAATTGTTATTATTAACTTGCACGAAAAAAGTAGTGCAATATGATATCATGGAGGCGGTAAAAATAGAAAAAGAAGGTGAGGTGCGTGTGGTGAGAGGCCGTGTAAAATGGTTCAATAATGAAAAAGGATATGGATTTATTGAATATACAGACAAGGATGATATCTTTGTTCATTATTCTGCTATCAAACAAGAAGGATTTAAGACTTTAACAGAAGGACAGATTGTAGAATTTAAATTGTTTGAGACAGGCAAAGGTTTTCAAGCTTTAAACGTAGTCGTTGTAGAAAAAGAAGTAACAACTACCAAATAGGTAGTTTTTTTTTTGAAAGTTTTGTGCTATTATATAAGTGAGGAGGGATGACTCATGAAAATTACAATAAGAGGCGACAAAATCGCAATAACAAAAGCAATGGAGGATTATGCTACTGAAAAGCTAGAAAAGCTAAATAAGTATATGGAAAATTCAGATTCAGTAAAAGCTAATATCGTTGCTAAAGTAATTGGACACAATCAAAAAGTGGAAGTAACAATTCCATTAAAATCATTCATTCTAAGAGCAGAAGAAGAAAGAGAAGATTTCTATGCTGCCGTAGATGTCATTATTGACAAGCTTGAAAGTCAAATAAGAAAGAACAAGAAGAGAATGCAAACTAGAAAAAATAAAGAAATGAAAGAATTTGTATTTGACTATATTGCAGACGATATTGAATATGGAGACCCAGAAGTAATAGTAAAAAGAAAGAAGATAGAACTAAAACCAATGGATGAAGAAGAAGCAATCATCCAAATGGAATTATTAGGACATCAATTCTATTTATACAAAGATATTGATACTAATAAACCAGTAGTTGTTTATAAAAGAAAAGATGGCAACTATGGTATAATTGAATCAGAATAATTTAAAAGGTGTAGAAATACACCTTTTTTTATTAGAATTTACTTAAAATACTTTGAAAATATTGCTTATTTTGATACAATATTATATGTGGTAAGAGGAGATGGGTTTATGAACATATTAAGAAATTTATTTGACCATGAATATAAAGAATTAAAAAAATTTAATGCAATAGCAGATAAGATAGATGCACTAGATGAAGAAATGACTCAATTAACAGATAATCAACTAAAAAATAAAACTACAGAATTTAAAGAAAGATTATCAAAAGGAGAAACATTAGAAGACATATTAGTAGAAGCATTTGCAACTGCAAGAGAAGCATGCTTTCGTGTAATTGGTGAAAAACCATATTATGTCCAAATACTTGGAGCATTAGCAATACACTATGGTAATATTGCTGAAATGAAAACAGGTGAAGGTAAAACATTAACATCAGTAATGCCAGCATATTTAAATGCTTTAACTGGTGAAGGTGTACATATAATTACAGTTAACGAATACCTAGCAGATCGTGATGCTAACTGGATGGGAAATATTCATAGATTTCTAGGATTAACAGTAGGAATTAACTTACGTGAATTAACACCAAAAGAAAAACAAGAACAATATGCATGTGATATTTTATACTCTACAAATAATGAAATAGGATTCGACTACTTAAGAGATAATATGGTAGTAAGAAAAGAAGATAGAGTACAAAGACCATTAAACTTTGCAATAATAGATGAAGTTGACTCAGTATTAATAGATGAAGCAAGAACACCATTAATTATTTCAGGTGGAGAATTTAAAAGTGCTAATTTATATATTGATGCTGATACTTTTGCAAAGAAATTAAAACAAGAAGACGATATCATATATGATGAAAAAACAAAAAGCGTTAACTTAACTGATGAAGGATCAAAGAAAGCAGAAAAATTCTTCAAAATAACTAATTTATATGAATCAGACAATACTGAATTAGTACATTATATTAATCAAGCATTAAGAGCGAATTATTCAATGAAAAATGATGTTGATTATGTAGTACAAGATGGAGAAGTTATTATAGTAGACCAATTCACTGGACGTCTAATGAAAGGACGTGCTTATAGTGATGGATTACATCAAGCAATAGAAGCAAAAGAAGGAGTTAAGATTAATCAAGAAACTAAAACTTTAGCTACTATTACTTTCCAAAACTTATTCAGAATGTATAAGAAACTATCAGGTATGACTGGTACTGCTAAGACAGAA
>CAYMEJ010000063.1:0-1474 GCA_964389735.1 uncultured Muribaculaceae bacterium | reverse complement strand
TTATTTGTATATTTATAAACTGGATGTCGTTACTATTCCTACAAATAAACCTGTAATTCGTGAAGATGCAGCAGATTTATTATATTCAACACAAGCAGGTAAATTTACTGCAATAGTAAATGAAATAGAAAGAAGATACAAACTAGGACAACCAATTTTAGTAGGTACAATAGCTATTGAAACTAGTGAATTAGTAAGTCATTTATTAAAACAAAGAAAAATACCTCATGAAGTATTAAATGCTAAAAACCATGCTCGTGAAGCAGAAATAATAGAAAAAATAGGACAAGGTAAATCAGTTACTATAGCAACCAATATGGCTGGACGTGGAACTGACATTAAATTATCAGATGAAGTAAGAGCATTAGGTGGTTTATGTGTAATAGGTACTGAAAGACATGAATCTCGTCGTATAGATAACCAATTACGTGGACGTTCAGGACGTCAAGGAGATCCAGGATTTACTCAATTCTTCGTATCAATGGAAGATGAAATAATGGTAAGATTTGGTTCTGATAGAATCAAGACTATGATGCAAAGCTTTGGTTTTGAAGAAACTCAAGCAATAAGAAGTAAAACATTTACAAAAGCAATTTCATCAGCACAAGCAAGAGTTGAAGGAAATAACTTTGATACACGTAAACAATTATTACAATATGATGATGTAATGAATAATCAAAGAGAAATCATGTATACAAAACGTAATGAAATACTTGATAGTGAATCAATACATGAAACAGTATTAAAAACATTTAGAAATCATATTATGGATTTAGTTAATTCTCATATGTTCCCAGAAGGAAGATTAACAAATGAAGATGTAAAAGATATATTAGATTCTGCTAATCAAAACCTATTAGATAAAGATTTAGATAAAGAAGAATTAGATAATAAGACACCTGAAGAAATGATTGATACAATTACTGAAAGAGTAGATGAAGAGTATAATAAGAAACTAAGTACAGTACCTGCTGAAGTAAAAGATGAATTTGAAAAAGCAATAGCACTTAAAGTAGTAGATCATCATTGGACAGAACATATAAATACAATGTCTCATTTAAGAGAAGGTATTTACTTAAGAGGATATGGACAAGAAGATCCATTAAGAGCATATACAATTGAAGGATTTGATATGTTTGATGCTATGATGCAAAAGATAGATAAAGATATTACAATTATGCTAGTAAAATCTAAAATAGAACAAAACATTGAAAGAAAAGAAGTTTCTAAAAAGAAAATAACTAATGATTCGGATGAAACATTGAAGAAAACTCCTAAGAAATCACAAAAAGTTGGAAGAAACGATCCATGTCCATGTGGCAGTGGTAAGAAATACAAGCAATGTTGTGGAAAATAACTCGCAAACCCAGATAATATAAGGGAAAACGCGAGTTTTTCTTTTTCTCAAAAAATAGCCCCAAATAGCGATTAGATCCATTTTAGATCCACTAATTTAAAATAGGGAATATAAGGG
>CAYMEJ010000062.1:0-4691 GCA_964389735.1 uncultured Muribaculaceae bacterium | reverse complement strand
CTTGAATATCAGTAAGAATTGTATAATCATCACCTGCAGTAATAAGTCCCATTGCAATACCTGCTACTGGAGCTTTTATAGGAACACCTGCAGCCATTAAACTCATACATCCTGCACAAATTGTTGCTTGACTACTTGAACCATTACTTTCTAATACTTCAGAAACAACTCTAACAGTATAAGGGAATTCTTCTTCACTAGGCATTACTTGAGCTAATGCTCTTTCTCCTAAAGCACCATGTCCAATTTCACGACGTCCAGGAGCACCATATCTACCTGTTTCACCAACTGAGAATGCTGGGAAATTATAATGTAACATAAATCTCTTTTCAGCTTCTAAACTAAGTCCATCTAAAATTTGATGTTCTCCTAAAGCTCCAAGAGTAGTAATTGCTAATGCTTGAGTTTCACCTCTTGTAAATAATGCACTACCATGAGTTCTAGGTAATAAATCTTTAGCAGTTGATAAAGGTCTAATTTCAGTCATCTTACGACCATCTGCTCTTACTTTTTCTTTAACAACTATTTGTCTAAATATTTCATATTCAATTTCTTCTAATACTAATTTAACTTTAGTTATTAATTCAATTAAATCTTTTTCTTTTAATTTATCTTCATTTTCTTTAGCGTATTTTTCTACTACATCATTTTTTGCTTTATCAATAGCAGCATACTTTTCTAATTTATCATGAATTCTCATAGCTTTATTTAAATTATCTTCTGCTAAATCAGTAACATTTTTTCTAAGTTCATCAGATATCTCTAATACTTCATATTCCATATCAGGTTTACCAATTTCTTCGATAATCTTTTCTTGGAATTCTACTAATTCCTTAATAGCATCATGTCCAAACATTAAAGCTTCAAGCATTAATTCTTCACTAACTTCTTTAGCACCTGCTTCTACCATGTTTATTGCATACTTAGTACCAGCAACTGTTAAATCTAATTCAGATACTTCTAATTGTTTTGGTGTTGGATTAATAACAAATTCTCCATCAATATAACCAACTTTTACACCAGCAATAGGACCATCAAATGGTATTTCACTAACACCAACACATAAACTTGATCCAAACATTGCAGTTAATTCAGGTGAATTATCAGTATCTACTGATAATACTGTATTAACTATTTGTACTTCATTCTTGAAGTTTTCAGGGAACATTGGTCTCATAGGTCTATCTATCATTCTAGCAGCTAATGTAGCAGCATCAGTAGGTCTACCTTCCCTTTTAATAAATCCACCAGGTATTTTACCAACAGAATATAATTTTTCTTGATATACAACCATTAATGGAAAGAAATCAGATAATACATTAGCTTCGTTTTTAACAACTGCAGTTGATAAGATAACAGTATCACCATATCTAACTAAAACAGCACCATTTGCTTGTTTAGCAACTTCGCCATTTTCAACAACTAATTTTTTTCCTCTGAAATTCATTTCAAATACTTTTTTCATTCTTTTATTCCTCCTAAATCTATAAAAAAAGGACACTTAAAATAAGTGCCTATTTTCTTAATCCTAATTGTTTTACTATTTCTCTATATCTTTGAACATCTTTCTTAGCAAGATAATCTAATAAGTTTCTTCTTTGAGCAACTTTAGCAATTAATCCTCTACGAGAATGATGATCATGAGTATGAACTTTAAAATGTTCAGTTAACCCTTTGATATCTTCTGTTAAAATAGCTATTTGAACTTCTGGAGAACCTGTATCTCCTTCACATCTAGCATACTTTTTAACGATTTCTTCTTTAACTTCTTTAGTTAATGCCATAGTAGTTTCCTCCTTTATTTACATATTCGCCTAAACCTAGAATTGGTTGGAGTCTCCAACTTCCAAGAAAAGGTACATGTATAATATACTAAATTTTTTAATAAAAATCAAGTATTAATTACAATTATCACTAGTATATTCATCATTACATATTAAACATACCACATATTCATATTTATTTGTACTTGTCTTTTTAACAGTAACATTACCATTACAAGGATCATTGTTTTCATCTTTAACTTTATCAATATATGCTTTAGTAGTAAGAGTATCAATTGTAACTGTAGAAGTATTTCCTACTTTCTTAGGTAATACTTCTCTATTATCTAAGAAATAATCTTCTCCACTGGTCTTTATTGTCTTTTCCATATTAGAATAATATTCATCATTATTACCATTAACCAAATATGAAACAACTGGTACAGCTATTACCATTATTATTCCTAATATCACTATTACTGCAAGTAATTCAATTAATGTATAACCATTATTCTTCATAGAAACTCTCCTATCTCTTTATTCTAAATACAAAAGATAATGTTACAAATACAAGTTGTATTAAACTAATTAACAATATATTCCATCCCTTTATTAAGAACACAATAATTGCTATATATAATACACTAGTAATAACTTTTATTATATTTTGAATAAGTACATTTCTTTTATAATCTTTTCCTATATGAGCATCTTTTAAATCTATATTATAAATATGTGCTCCAACTCTTTTATCCTCAGGAGGATATTCCATATAATTACCAAAATAACTAGTTAAATATTCATCATATTTTTCTGGTACTGGAAACATATGTCCTTCAAAATTAACTCTTTTAGTTGGATAAACATTTTCTATCTTAGTATGCCAAGGATGTAATACACTTTGAAATATCCAACTAAGATCTTCAGCAATATAATCACTATTCTTATTTATCTTTTCATATAGCTTACAATTTCCTATAAATAAACTTTTTAATGGAATTGGATTAATATTAATATTTTCTAAGAAAAATATTAAGTACCCTAAAATAGTATTAAATAATCTAAATGGAACATCAATAAACTTATTATTACTTACTCTTTCAAGAATAAATACATCTATAAATACTCCATCTGAATCTAAACATTTATTACATAATTGAAAATTCTTTTCTTTAATATATGAATTCTTTTTTCTTATCTTCATAGCTGGATAAGTAACCAAATATCTTTTATCAGTTTCATAACATTGAAATGTATAATCATCTGGTAAATCTTTTTTAAAAGCTTCTATTAATTTATAATAATTCTCTCTATCTACTGCTATATCCATATCATCATCCCATGGAATAAACCCACCATGTCTAATAGCACCTAATGTACTACCACAAAACAACATATAATCAATCTTATTTTTAGTTAATACTTTATCTAAATCAACCATCATACTCAATAAAAAATCTTGGCTTTCTCTTATGTCAGGATTTTCAAACTTCTTTTTCTTACTCATATAAAACTACCTCTCATGTATAATCCTAAAATAATTATAACATATAACATAAAAAAAGTAGTTAAAAATAACTACTTTTTAATTTGTTCAACGTCCAATTTAACATCTATTCCATTTAAAGAATAAACTTCAGTTAAGTTTTCCTTTTTAATTAAATTAATTGCTAAAGTTTCTGACTTTATCATATCAATAAAGTTTTCAATAGCACTTTCAAATTCCTTATTTTCTTCATAATAAATATTAATTCTATCTACTATATCAAAATCTTTATTTTTTCTTAATTGTTGAACTTTACTAATTAATTCTCTAACAATACCTTCATTTATTAAATCACTAGTAAGTACTGTATTTAATATAATAAAATTATTATTCTCATGTGAAGCATTAAATCCTTCTTTAGAAGAAATTCTAACATCAATCATATCGTATGTAACATCAATATCCATAGCAGATAATTTAATATTAATAACTTCTCCATCTTCTAATTTTTTAACATCTTCAGTAGTAAATTCACTTACTTTATTAGAAAACTCTTTAATATTTGGCCCTAATTTAGGTCCACATACCTTAAAATTAGGTTTAATTTCAAAATTCATATAAAGAGATAAATCATCAACAAAAGTAACATTCTTAACATTTAATTCTTCATATATTAATTCAACTAAATCACCAATTATATCTTTATTTTTACCATCTAATATAACTTCACTTATAGGTTGTCTTACTTTTATCTTAACTTCTTCTCTAGCATTACGTCCTAATGAAATTAAATTTCTAACTAAATCCATTTTTTCTTCAATAGATTCATTAATTAAATTCATATCTACTTTAGGGAAATCTTCTAAATGAACTGATTCTTTTCCAGTTAAATCTTGATATATTTCTTCAGCAGTAAACGATGCTATTGGAGCTATCATTTCAGATAAACCTAATAATACTTGATAAGTAGTCTTATATACTGCTTTCTTACTATTATTTAATTCACTACCCCAGAATCTTCTTCTATTACGTCTAATATACCAATTAGATAAATCTTCACAGACAAAGTCAGTTATTTTATGTACTACTATATTTAAATCATATACTTCATATGCATCTGTTACATCTTTTACTAATTTATTATATTTTGATAATATCCATTTATCTATTTCTTCTCTATTTTCATATGCTACATTAAATTCTCTAGGATCTAAATTATCAGTATTAGCATATAATGCAAAGAAATTATATGTATTTTTTAATGTATTAAAGAATTTAGAATATACTTCTTTTAATCCTTCAATATCAAATTTAATTGGTGTCCATACAGGTGATACATAAGGCATATACCATCTTATAGTATCAGCACCATATTCATTAATTATTTCAAATGGGTTTATAGCATTACCCCTACTCTTATGCATTTTTTGACCATATTTATC
>CAYMEJ010000061.1:0-4926 GCA_964389735.1 uncultured Muribaculaceae bacterium | reverse complement strand
TCAAAGTTAATCATACCTATAGACATAAATACTTCTCTTGATTTAATATTTCTAATACTTATATTACCATATATCATATCATTATCTTTTATATTTAAAAGATTAATAAATTCTTTCATTAATCTTCTAAAAGTCTTTTTATCACCCTTATGTTCATTATCTATTTGAATCTCACATAAGAAACAATTATTACCTTTTCTAACACATTGGAAATACCCTATTAACTTATCATTTTCTCTTAATAAATATGTATTAAATCCTTCTAACTTTAATATATTCTTTTTCCATAATTCATAATCACAATCTAATAAACTATGTTCTTTATCTATATCACTTAAATTATTAGATAATATATTAAACATATCTTTATAATCTTTTTCTTCCATTACTTCTTTCCTCTAAATAAATCCTTAATAGAATATAATACATATAAAATACCTAAAGTACATTTATCTGTTACTTTTAATAAACCTTTTTCTATTACATTAGCATTATTATATTTAACATTATAATAATATTTACTTTTCTTTAATATTTTATATTTATTAATCTTATTAATATTCTTATCAATTGTAATTGAATGATTATGTATTACTTGAACTCTATTATCTATAATAGTATTTAATTTCTTTTCTTTTAATTTCTTAGCTAATATATTTTCTTCATAATATAAGAAAACATTCTCATCTAAATAATTAATACTATCTAATACTTTAGATTTAATTAAAAAGAAACATCCACTTACTACATCTACCTTTACTAAATCTTCCATATACTTATTTTTATTATACTTAACAAACCATTTTTCAAAGTACTTATGAAAGAATACTATATTAGTTAATGATTCAATAAAAGGATTAACTAATTTCCATCCTCTATTTATTTGACCATGTTCAAGTATATTAGGTGCTACTACAGCAACATCTTTATCTTTTAATGTATCTAATAATTTAATAATATCTTTTTCATCTTTAATAATAATATCTGAATTAGATACTATTATATTACATCCTTTATATTTATTAATTAAGTATTTAGTACCTAAATTAATAGCAGATGAATATCCTTTATTAGAATCATTTTCAAGTACATCTACTTTCTTATCTTTTATTTTTATTAATTCTTTTAATGAATCATCAGTAGAATGATTATCTACTACTACTATTTTAGTAATACTCTTATAATCAATAACATTATCTATTAATTCTTTTGTAGATTCATAATCATTATAATTAACTATAATCATTCCTGTTTTCATATTAATCACCTAGTTCTTATTATAAAATAAAAAGACTTTTATTAATAGTCTTTTTTTTAAATTATAAGTTTTACATTGGTTCTATTATTCTAAATATTTACTTATCAAAATAATCTCCTAAAATTATCTTATCATTAATATTTATTTTATTTGCTACTAATTTAGTTATCTTATTAGCATATTCTCTATTACTATCATTGATCTTATCTTTACTATTATAATATTTTTTTCCATCATACCAAGTATAATCATTAAAGTATACAAACTTCTCATGATTACTACTAAATACATCAGTTCCACTATAATTATTAGTATCATACTTAATACCTAATAGATTCAATACTGTAGGTAATATATCTGCAGTATCCATAATAGTATCTATATTCTTATGCTTAATATCATTAGACCATATTACAAAAGGAACATTTTGTAATAAATTAACATTGTCTTCTTTCTTTAAATCATATATGAACTCTTGATCTTCATACCCATATCCATAATGATCAGTATATAATACTAAAACAGTATCATCTAACTTATTATCTTCCTTTAATCTTTCTATTAATAATCTTAACATTTCATCTGTTTCTTTAGCTAAGTTCCTAATACATGAATATGGAACATTATTATCAACATTTAAATTATATGGATTAGTAATACATCTATCATTAGTATTATCATATGGTACATGTGCTGAATAAGTAGTTATAAATGACATAAACTTATTATCTCTTACAATCATTTTATATGTTTCATCATTTCTTATCATTGCAGTATCATTAAAATAATTATAATTTTCATGATCTATATTACCCATATCAGTAAATGAATAATGTTCAGTAAATCCTAAAGTTTTATGGAAGTATTTTCTACTATAAAAGTCCCCTTTATTAGCATGGAAACTATTTACTTCATATCCTTTATCTTTTAATAAATTTGGTAATGAATATTTAAAATTATTACTATCAAAATTATATATTGCTTTCTTATTTTCTGAAGCATATAATCCAGTTAATGATGCAAACTCTGAATTAATAGTTTGACCTCCACCAAATGTAGGAGCATACCTATTAGTAAAATTCCATCCAGTTTTTTCTAAATTAACTAAAGTAGGCATAACTTCATCATTTACAAGCCATGTATCAATAGATTCTAATAATACATATATTACATTCTTATCTTTAAATATTCCTGTATATTCATTATCTAATGTCTCAATACCATTTTCTTTAATATATTTATCTACATCTTCTCTATACTCTTTTTTATTATTACTTATTACTTCTTTTGTATATAAATATATATTTCTAAAACATTGTTCATAAATTCCTGCTACTTTAACATTTTTACTTTGATTATTAAAGTCTTCATATATATTTCTAGGATATTCAGCTGCTTCCCATCCAGTAGAACTATACATTAATCCTAACTTATCAACAGCAAGATATCTAGTACCACCTATACATATAATTGCAGATAATATTACTATTGGGTAATAATACTTATCTTTTTTAAATTCTTTTGACTTAGAAATAATAATATTAGTAACTATCATACTTCCTAAAGATAATAATACTATTAATATTATTTTTATATCTATTTGTTTTAAAGAATATCCAAAATAATCTTTTCCTTCCCCTGTCATTAAAAAGTCAGAGAATCCAAAGAATCTATCAAATATTTTTACATATATATATTGTGCAAATACTATTACATTAAATAATACATTTATTATTGAATAAAATATTATTTTACCCTTCTTAGGTAATAAATAAATTATTCCTATAAATAGAAATGCCCAACTAATTGAAAATAATAATGGTGAATAATGTTTCCATCCATAAAATGTAATATAATTATCAGCTAATATTCTTAAACCTAAATCTAATACTACAAAAGAAAAACCTATTCCAGCCATTATAATTAAATTTTGTACCCATACATTGTTAAAAAACTTCTTTATCTTTTTCATACCATGCACCCCATATAGTATTATATCAAATAAACTGTCTAATTTGTAATTTTTTTCGTAAATTTTCATTATAATGATATCTATAATTTTTAATTTATTATATACTTATTATAGAGGTGAGTCCTTATGAATGAAGAAAATAATAAAAGACGATTATCAAGAATAAAATTAAGAAAAAAAGAAGAAGAAACTAAAACAACTAAGATAATATTAAATATAGTATTACCATTAACTTTTATATTAATGTTAATATATTTAATATTAAGTATTATAAATACTAATAATATTACTAATAATTTACCTACTATTATAGGTATAAGTATATTACTAATATTTTGTATATTCTTTATTATTACAGGAATGTTTATAAAGAGTAAAAAGAGTAAAATATTTATTATAATATCTTCTATTCTTTTATCAATATTTAGTATTTTTAATATTATTAATATAATAAATACTGATAGTAGTAAAGTTATTGATTTTACTAATATGAACATTAAAGATGTTATTGAATGGGGAGAAGATAATAATATATATATTGATGAAGTATATGAGCCAAATAATAATATAGAAAAAGATTTAGTATTTAAACAAAGTGTTAAAGTAGATACTCCTATTAAAGATGTAGATAAAATAATAGTAACAGTATCAAATGGTCCTAGTAATAAAACAGAAACAAAAATACCTAATATGATAGGATGGAACTTGGATAAAGTATTAAAATTTATAAATGATAATAAGTTATCAAATGTTACTATTGATTTTGAATATAATAATGATATTGATAAAGATATAGTATTTAAACAAAGTACTACTAATACAATAAAAAGTGATGATGAATTAAAACTAGTAGTATCCTTAGGTAATAAAGATGATATTAAAGATGTAAAAATGATTAACTTAATTGAAGAAAATACTTTTAATGCAACAATATGGTTAAAAAGAAATAGTATCAATTATGAAATAGAATACAGTTTAAGTAATAAATATAATGAAGGAACAATTATTGGTCAAAGTATTAAAGAAAATAAAATATTTAGTCCATTAAATACAACAGTAGTAATTACAGTAGCATCCAAATCTAAAGTAACAATACCTGATTTAAAGAATATGTCAGTAACAGAAATAGATAAATGGGCTAATGTAAATAAGATTAATGTATATTATGAAGAAGAATACAGTGAAGATGTAGATAAAGGAAAAGTTATTTTAAATGAATCTAATAAAGGATATATTATTAAACCTAATGAAACAATGAAATTAACTATTTCAAAAGGTTGTCTAAAGATGATTAAATATACTACTTTAGAAGAGTTTATAAAATGGGCTGATAATAATGAAGTAAGATACAGTGTTGATTATGAGTTTAGTGATAGTATTGATTCAGGTAAACTAATATCTATATCACATGAAGAAAATGACATTGTAAAAAGTAATGAAACAATTAAAATATTAATATCACAAGGAAGTACAGTTACAGTACCTAATCTTGTTGGTAAAACTAAAACAGAGATTGATGAAATATGTTCAAACACTAAAATAAAATGTGTATTTATATATGAAACTAATAAAGATGTAGATAAAGATATATGTACTAAACAATCTATGAGAAAAGATAGTAAAGTACCAGTAAATACATCAATTACAATAACTATTAGTAAATAATAACAAACAAAAAAGGAATGATTTAAATCAT
>CAYMEJ010000060.1:0-4936 GCA_964389735.1 uncultured Muribaculaceae bacterium | reverse complement strand
ACCTGGTCCTATTGCATACAAACTTTGAATTATTTGAAAACCTGTTCCTAAAGGATCTTTCCACGGGTCTAAGAATGATGTTATTCTATCTAATCTATATGGTGCTGCTATAATTAAACCTGTTATTCCTATTACTCCTACTCCTCCTAATACTAAAAAGAATTTTATATCTATTCCTGCAATAAAAAACATTGCTAATATACTTACTACTATTATCATACCTGTACCGAAATCAGGTTGTAACATAATAAGTCCAAATACTAATCCTAATATAATTAATATAGGTATTACACCTTTGAAGATATTCTTTAAATACTTTTCATTATTACTTAGATATTTACTTACAAATATTATCAGTCCTAATTTTGCAAATTCACTAGGTTGTATTCCAAATTGTCCTATACCAAACCAACTTTGAGAACCATTCCTTATACTACCTATTCCTGGTATTAATACTAATACTAATAATAAAAGACAAACACCTAAAATTATGTTTGCCTTTTTATAATAATATTTATAATCTATATTTGTTATACTTATCATTAATATAATTCCTATTATAATAAATAATGCTTGTTGTTTAACATATTTAAAACTATCGTTAAACTTATATTCTGCCCATATACTTGAGGAAGAATATATCATTATGAGTCCAAATAGTATTGTGATGATTACTGTGATAAAAAGAACAATATCAAAATCAAATTTTCTTTTCACAGATTTCCTCTTTTCTTATAACCATACTCCAAAGAATATACCACCCATAGCAAGTATTAATCCTACTACCCAAAATAGTTTTACTATATCATTTTCTGGCCATCCTAATTTTTCGAAATGATGATGAAGTGGTGCCATTAAGAATAGTTTTCTTTTGAATACACATAACCATATTACTTGTAATATATCACTTAATGTTTCTATTATAAATACACCTGCTACTACTGCTAGAGTTATTTCTCTATGAGTTATAATTGCTATTGCTCCCATTACTCCACCTAGAGCCAAACTACCAGTATCTCCCATAAATACTTTTGCGGGATGAGTGTTATATACTAAGAATCCTACTATTCCACCTGTTAAGATAAGTGAGAATATACCCATATCTTCAAATCCTACCATCATAGATATCATAGAGAATGCTATAAATGCTATTGCAGATAATCCACCTGCTAGTCCATCTTCTCCATCAGTTAAATTTACTGCGTTTGATGCACCTACTAATATAAATAATATAAATAGTCCATACATCCAACCCATTTCAATATTTATTCCTAATGTAGATACAACTAATGCTGTTTGACCACCATTTCTCATATATAAATAAAAGAATGCTAATGCTATTAATATTTGTCCAAATAGTTTTTGAACTTCTGTTAATCCTTCATTATTTCCTCTTTTTAAACTTAAATAGTCATCTAAGAAACCTAATATTGCATATCCAACAAATACTATTAATACTATTCCTAGTGATGGAGTAAAATTAATTCTATTAGTCATAATTAAATATAATGTAGATAATAAAGTTGGAATTATAAAAATTAGTCCACCTATTGTTGGAGTTCCCTCTTTTTTCTTATGAGACTCCCCTACAAATACACTTATTCTTTGTCCTAATTTAAGTCTTTTTAATACTGGTATTAAAAATAAACCTAGTATTACACTTGATAGGAAACCAATCATAATTGCAAATACTGATTTTGTTAATATATACATAAAATCACTCCTACGTTTCTTTTTTAATTATACTACATTTTGTTTAGTAAAAGATTTTATTATAAAATAATATACAAAACTTTACATTTTAAATATATGTCTTAATTCAAAGAAAAGAACAAGTATTACCTTGTTATTTCTATTTTATTTATCTTTATTTTGACATTTTTTATTTGTTTCTTTTATTTCTAATACTTTTCTTAATCCTTCTTTAGCAAATTCATAATTTTCACTTGATAATTGACTATAAATATTAACATCATCATTTTTACCAAGTTTCTTCAATATTTCTTGTCCTGTTTCACCTTTTTCTATTAAAACTAAATTAATGCTATCTATTAATACTTGTTGATATCTTTTATCTAATACTCCAAGTGCTACATTTATACTTGGATTATCATCAATATATATTACTTCTTGAATGTCATAATTATTTTCTTCTAATATATCACCTATTGTTATCATCTTTTGACATTTTGTTTCTTTTGTAAACTCATATACATCTTCATCAATATATGGATTATAATATCCATTTTCTCCCATTTGTGGTCCTAGTGATAAATTAGTTTGATATTTTGTATTACACTCATCTATTATTTCAAAAGCATCATAATAGAATTTTCTTATATCTTCTAGATCTGATGTAGATGAAAATGAAAATACCACTTCATCACAATTATTTAATTTTCTAATCTTATCCATTAGGTAAAATAAAATAATCTTTTGGTTCTTTGATTCATTTAAATATTTATTATCTATTGATTCATAGGTACCATAAATATCCATACATACTCAAACTATTTTCTTTTTCATACTATCTCTCCGTTTTTATAATTGGCTTATATTATATCATTTATCAATATTATATTCAAGTGTTTTAATATTATTCTTTATTGGTAAAATTTGGTAATATTATTCTACTCTAATAATAATCTAACAATGTTTCCTTTAGGTATTCTTTCACTTGAATCTGGGGTTTGATCTATTACCTTTGTTCCATTTCCTGTGTATTCTACTATAAAATCAGTTAATAGTTTCTTAGCTTCTTTTAATTCTAATCCTATTACATTAGGTACATCTACATAGACATCATCATTCCATTCATACTTTTTACTTAATTGGTTTTCTTGTTTTTCTATATCTAGTGCATCTATTGTATCTAATAATATTTTTCTTGCTATAGGTGTTGTTGTATAACTAGAAAGAAGTGCTGTATGTTTAGGGTTATCAAGTGCAATATATAAAATTGCTTGGGGATTATTAGATGGTACTATTCCTACAAAACTCATTATATAATTATTTACTAAATATTGACCATTTTCTACCTTTTGGGCTGTTCCTGTTTTTCCACCTATTCTATATCCATCGATATATGCTTTTCTTCCTCCACCATTTGCCACTACACTTTCTAGGGCATATTTCATTTTATCTGATGTTTCTTTACTAATTGTATTTCTAATAAATTCCTTTTCATTAGATTTTACTATTGTATTTGTTTCTGGTTCTAGATAGTTTTTTACTACATATGGAGAATATAATTTTCCTCCATTTACTACTGCTGATACAGCACTTATTTGTTGAATAGGAGTTACACTTACTCCTTGACCAAATGCTGTTGTTGCTAATTCTAAGTCATGAACTTGATCTAATGAGAAAATTATTCCCTTTCCTTCTCCATTTAGATCTATACCAGTTTTTTTACCAAATCCAAATAAATCTAAATATGAGTATAATCTTTCTTTGCCTAGCATTTGTCCTAATTTAACAAAGCCTGGGTTACAAGAGTTTTCTAATACTTGTAAAAACGTTTGATCACCATGTCCTCCTGCTTTCCAACATCCTATTCTAGCTCCACTTACCCTTACTGATCCTGAATCATAGAAATGATCTTTTTCCATATCTATTAGTTTTTCTTCTAAAGCTGATGCAAATGTTACTATTTTAAAAGTAGATCCTGGTTCATATGAAGCCCATATTGGTAGATTTCTACTTAATACATCCATTGTATATTTTTGATAATTATTAGGATCATAATTGGGTCTACTACTCATTCCTAATATTTCTCCATTGTTAGGATCTATTACTACTGCTAAGGCCATATCAGGATCAAACATCTTTACTGCATTATCTAATTCTCTTTCTATAGACATTTGTATATTATAATCTATTGTTAATTGAATATTCATACCTTGTTGGGGTGCAATATAGATATCTGATAAATTTAATTGGTTTCCTTTTGCATCTGAGAAATATTTTATAGCACCATTTTCTCCCTTTAAATATTTATCATATTGGAGTTCTATTCCTCCTAAACCTTGATTATCTATACCTACATATCCTAAAACATGAGATAAAGTTTCCCCATATGGATAATATCTTTTGCTTTCTTTTACTAGGTATACTCCTTCATACTTTAATTCTTCTATTTTATTTGCTATCTCATACGATAGTCTTCTTCCTTCTGGATGTACTCTTTCAATAGAGGTTTTTTTATTTATATGTTTATCCATTTCTTCTTTTGAAACATTTAATATTTTTGCTAAATTAGTACTTGTTTCTTCTTTATTCTTTATTTGACTTGGTATTAATACTAAAGATGTTGTAGTAAGATTATCTGCTAATACTTTACCATTTCTATCTAGTATTAATCCCCTATTTGCTTCAATAGGTAAATCTCTACTCCATAAATCATTTGCTAATTTACTTAATTTTTTATATTCAAATATTTGGACATAAAATACTCTTAATATTATAAATATAAATAGTAGTATCAATATAAGAAATAATACTTTAATTCTTGAATCAATCTTTTTTACAAACATTTTATCACCTTTTAAAGTATATGAAAAAAAAGAAGCATTATTGCTTCTTTTAGAATATATCTTTTTCTTCTTTTTCTGGTTTTTCTCCATAGTATGCTTCTAATAAGATATCTTTTAATTCACTTACTAATGGTAATCTTGGATTTGCTGTTGTACATTGATCTTCAAATGCTTTATCTGCTAATTCATCTACTTTAGATAAGAAAACATTTTCTTCTATTCCATATTCTTTTATAGTATTAGGAATATTTAATTCTTTTCTTAATTCTATTACTCTATTTATTAATGAATTAATTCCTTCTTCTTTTGTATCTGCTGGTAATCCTATTTTAGAAGCTAATTTTTGATATTTTTGATCTGCTATAAAATATTCATATTTTGGAAATGATACAAATTTTGTA
>CAYMEJ010000059.1:0-5061 GCA_964389735.1 uncultured Muribaculaceae bacterium | reverse complement strand
GGTGGAATGCCAGAAATGACATTTGAATGGGCATTAAGACAAAATAATATTGACCCTAAAACAGAAGTAAATATTGATACAAGTATTGCTTTTGCTGCTATGGGAGGAGCATTTATTGGAGGACAAGGAGATTTCGTAACACTATTTGAACCAAATGCTTTAGATATTGAACAACAAGGATATGGTTATGTAGTAGCATCTATTGGAGAATTAGGAGGAATAGTTCCTTATACTTCTTATAGTGCAAAAACAAGTTATATAAAAGAAAACAAAGATATAATAGAAAAATTCACAAAAGCTATTCAAAAAGGATTGGATTTTGTGAATAATAATAGTGATGAAAAAGTTGCAAAATCAATATTAAAATTCTTCCCTGATACTTCTTTAAATGATTTAACTAATGTTATAAAAAGATATAGAAGTATTGAAGCTTGGCCTACTACTACAACATTTAAAGAAGAATCATTTAATCATTTACAAGATATAATGATTGCAGCAAATGAACTTAATGAAAAAGTAGACTATAGTGATTTAATATATAATGGAAAGTAAAAAAATATTAGAAATAAATCATTTAAAAAAGATATACCATGACCTTAATGGAGAAGTAACTGCAATAAAAGATATTACAATAGATATATATGATAAAGAAATAATAACAATAGTCGGTCCTAGTGGATGTGGTAAATCAACACTTTTATCTATCCTTGCTAATTTAGAAAAAGAATCAGATGGAACAATTAACTTTGATAATAAAAAAATAAAATTAGGATACATGTTACAAAAAGATTCCCTATTTCCTTGGAGAACAATATTAGATAATTGTTTACTAGGGTTAGAAATAAATAATAATCTTAATGAAAAAACAAAACAACATGTAATTGATTTATTAAACATATATGGATTAGGAGAATTTATCAATAAATATCCTTCTTCATTATCAGGTGGTATGAGACAAAGAGTTGCTCTAATCAGAACACTTGCTATTGAACCAGACATATTATTGTTAGATGAACCATTTAGTGCACTAGATTATCAAACTAGATTAATATTATCTGATGATGTATTCAATATAATAAAACAAGAAGGAAAAACTGCAATTATTATTTCACATGACATAGCAGAAGCAATATCCTTATCAGATAGAATTATTGTATTAACCAAGCGCCCTGCTGAAGTAAAAAATATCTACAATATTAAATTAACAGATAAATCAACTCCAATAAAAAATAGAACATGCAAAGAATTCAGTTATTACTATGATAAGATATGGAGGGATTTAGATGTACACATATAGTGATGAACATATTAAATATATTAAGAAAGAAAAACAAAAAAAAAGAATAGTAATTATAAGTCAAATAAGTATAATAATATTTTTAATAGCAATATGGGAATTACTAGCACAATTAAATATTATAAATACATTCCTAAGTAGTTCACCAAGTAATATTGTTAATACAATAATAAAATTATTTAATGATAATAACTTATTTAATCATATACACATAACCTTATATGAAACAATATTAAGTTTCATTATTGCCTTCGTAATAGGAATAAGTTTTGCAACTCTATTATGGTGGAATAAAACAATTGCTAAAATATTTGATCCTTATCTAACCATTTTAAACTCTCTACCAAAAGTAGCCCTAGGACCATTAATTATTATATGGGTAGGAGCTAATACTAATTCAATTATATGTATGGCACTTATGATATCTGCTATTATTACTATTATCAATATATATAATGGTTTTGAAAATATTGATGGTAATTACATTAAATTAATGAAAAGTTTAAATGCTACAAAAAGACAAATATATTTAAAATTAGTATTACCAAGTAATAAAATAAATATTATTAATACTCTTAAAATAAATATAAGTATGTCTTTAATTGGAGTAATAATGGGCGAATTATTAGTGTCAAAAGAAGGATTAGGATATTTAATAATGTATGGTTCTCAAGTATTTAATATTAATCTTGTAATAACTTCTGTATTTATATTAGGAATAATTTCATATACAATGTATCTAATTATTTCCTACATAGAAAAACTAAATCAAAAATAATGATTTAGTTTTATTTTGATACTATCCAAGCATTAGGAAGTGCTCTTATTGTTCTTTTATTACCATTGTGTGGATTATTAATTATTTTACTATTAACAGCCAATGAAGTAGATGTACCACCATCCATATTAGCAGCATTATAAGCACCATAATTTTCCATTATTAATGCTAAATCATCTAAATCAAGACCTTTACTATATGATTGTCTTCCATCTAATACAAGCATTAATACAATTCCATCTTTTCGTTGACCAATGGCAGTTCTAGGTTCAATTCCCCAACCACCTCGTCTATTTTTATATTGATTAATTCCATTTACTATTAAATAAGGTCCAAAATCAACTGCATCTCTTATTCCTTCATTTTCTGCTTCTGCTACAGTCATTCTTTTCATTACTAATCTATTATCTTTATCGAATCCTACTAACCCTCCTGATGAAACAGCTCTAGTGTACTCGGATTCTAGTTTACCATATGAGTATACAATTCCATGAGGTATACCACCATTACTATTCCAATTTGGATCATAAAAACCACCGGCATTCATAGCAACTAATGCATCATAATTTTTAGAAATTGTTGTTAATACTTGTCCATATGTATTTCCACTAATTCCTGCACCTTTACTAACTCCAATATGAACCATTGATGGATCATAAATAACAGCTAAATAACCAGAATATGGAACATTAGTCTTACTAGTTGTACCCTTTATTGGAATAATTTTATATATATTGTTACCTTCATCTTTAGTTAATATTTGTTTCTCATATTTATTTAGATATGTTGTTTTACTAAAATCAATATCACTAAAATCTAATAATTCAATCTGCGTAATACTATAAATATCAGCAGTACTAAGCGAATTTTGTATAATTGAATCAGTATAAAATATTTTTGCTAAATACTGATGATTAAGTGTTGCCATGGAATTATTTATTAGCCAATTTCTAAAACTAGGATTAGAACCATACAACATATTATCACCGATTAAATAAAATGAAAAATATATTATTATTGCTATTATAGTAATGACTTGTTTTTTATTTATTTTATAAAAAATATATTTAATATTAATAACAATATATGTTAATAAAATTATTGATAAAATTATTAAGATAAATAGTACAATATCTTTATTAAAAAAATAATTACTATGAGTTGCTACATCAAATAAAAATATAATCATTGGAAATAAAATAATTGTTATAACAAATATTATTTTACTAACTTTATGATTATATTTTTTATGTTTTAATTTATTCATAATAACTCCTATTCAGTAGGAACACCCAAATAAACACCGTCTTGATCTAAATCCACATAACTTTTATATAAATTTGATTCATATTGATCTAACATTTTATGATTATTAATTCTTGCCCACTCATTATACTCTTTTATTACATTATTATAATTATACACCATTTTAACATAAGTGTTAATCATAATCTCATGATTTTGATTAAAAATAGAGCATTGAGTTTTAATTGTATTATCTTTAATATCTTTACAATCATCATTAATATTATTTGACAATTCTTTAACAGTTATTAAATTGTTCTCCATTTCTTTAATTATTTCTAGAGTAATTTTATTGTCTTCATTCATTGTTTCAAAATAACTATTATTAATAGAATAAAATTTTATTAAATTTTCCTTAAATTTACTTGATGTTTCATTATACACCAAATAAGTCTTATTTATTGATTCAATACTAGTTTTAGTATTATTACGATCGAGTTCACAAGAATAAACAAATCCGCTAATAATACCAACTGATATCATTAATAATCCAAAAAAAGTCAATAAAAAACATTTGCTCTTACTAGCATTACCCATGACATCACCTTCTTACTATAACAATATAGTAAAATTTGACATCAAAGTAAATTGGTTTACAAATGTTTTGCTCGTTATTAACACTTTTTTACATTATCAATTACAATCCAACTCTACTTCAACCCTATAATTGTTAACTTTATATGGCTCTTCTGGATAAACTATTATCATTGTTTTATCCCAATTACAATTCTTATATCGCTTTGAACTAATATCTTTATAATTTCTTAATGTATTTAAATTTATTTTTAATCCACTGTCCTTATAGTTTGATAAAAATTCTTTTCTCAATTCATAACTATCATCAAGTTGAATATAATAATAATTTTCATAATATTCCTTACCTAATTTTTTTAAAGGATTTTCTACTTTAATTTTAGGATAAAATAAATAAAGAAAAATTAAAATTAGTAAAAATAAAATAATCGATGATACAAAAATAATTTGTTTTTTAGAAAAATTTTTTATTATATTAATTATCTTCATATAACACCTAATTTAATATATCACTAGATTTACTATTAAGATTTAATCCAGCACGTCTACCTTTCATATAAGCAAAATATCCAGCCGCAGCTATCATAGCACCATTATCAGTACAATATTTAATATCAGGAAAACTATAATTAATACTATTTTCTTCACATATAGAAATTAATTTTTCTCTTAGACCTTTATTTGCTGCAACTCCACCTGCAACAATTAAATTCTTAACATTATAATTTAATAATGCATTTAATGTTTTTTTACTAATACTTTCCACTACAACATTTTGAAAAGATGTTGCTAAATCTTCCTTATTTATTTCATTTCCCCTTTGTATTTCATTATGGGAAAGATTAATTACTGCACTTTTCAATCCACTAAAACTAAAATTATAACTATTATCATTTAGAGGAATTGGTAATTCATAACTTTTCTTACCCGTAAATGCCATTCTATCTATTGTTGGTCCACCTGGATAAGGAATTCCTACAACCCTAGCAACTTTATCATAACATTCACCAACAGCATCATCTAAAGTACCACCAAGTTTTTCAAAAGAATAATGGTCTTTCATATATACAAGTTCAGTATGACCACCACTAACTACTAATGCAATCAAAGGAAATTGTAATTCTTATACCAAATTATTAGCATAAAT
>CAYMEJ010000058.1:3403-5238 GCA_964389735.1 uncultured Muribaculaceae bacterium | reverse complement strand
ATGATTTAAATCATTCCTTTTATTATTCTACATTTTCTGTTCTCTTAGTTTTTACATTCATCTTTTTAACTGTTAAATTATTTTTCTTATGTTTTCTTGCTACTACTATTAAAGATATTAGTAATCCTAATGAAACAACTCCTAAACTAATAATTATAATTCTATAAATATTAATTTCTTTCTCATGATCTTTATTTAATCTCTCTATACCAACCGAATCATATAATTGAATAGTTTTATCAGTACTATGATATGAATACCATCCCTTTTCACCAGTTTCT
The DNA here is from genome assembly GCA_964389735.1 of uncultured Muribaculaceae bacterium. Lineage (GTDB taxonomy): Bacteria > Bacillota_I > Bacilli_A > RF39 > UBA660 > JAQUVS01. The sequence goes on along the minus strand of CAYMEJ010000058.1, from coordinate 4,957 downwards.
AAGTTCATACCATATAGTAATATATATTTACTATTCTTACTTATCTTATAACCATCATATGTTTTACCATCTATTTCCATACTATATCTAAGATATCCTTCTACATTTTCTTCAGTAGGAATATACATAAAATTAATTTTACCATTAACAATATTTAAATACTTACTATATGTATTATCTTTACTATCATAAGTATAAAGTGCTACTTCTGATTTGCTATCTCTTAAACCTACTAAAGTAATAGAATTCTTTTCATTAATAAATGCAGGTATTTCTAAATCATTTATTTTAACTGTTGATTCAGTAAATAGCTCTGGTTTAGTAAGTAAACTATTTCTTTTAACAACTGTTAGCTTTTCACCATGTGCTTCTACATTAATAGGATTATTATCAACTACATTAGCAATTAATGTATAAGTCTTACTAACCCCTGTTTCACTAGTAACAACAATAGAAAATTTATTTTCTCCTTCTGCTACTTCTACTTCACCAGCACCTGTTACACTTGAATAATTATCTGCTTTAGTAGCATTAATCTTTATCTTTTCTGTTTCTGCTGTTAAGTCAACTTTATATTCTAAAGTATTCTTATCAAAAGCAGGACTTATTTCTTTTCCTTCTATACTTAATGATTTTAAATCATTATTAGTAGATTTCTCTCTTGGTTTAGATACTTTTATTGTAACTGATTTATTAGAACTATATTTTGAATTAGTAGATAAATCTGAAACATCTACTGCATTTAATGTTATAGTAGCACTTCCAACTTTCTTAGCAGTAAACTTATAAGAAGAACCACTATTCTCCAACCAAACACTTCCTGTGCCACCAGAAAGTACACTTGAATTAGAACTTACTACTGAAAACTTACCTGCTAAACCATTAGCAGATACTTTTATCGTTACACTTCCACCTATTGTAACATTTTTACTGCTAGCAGATATTGAAGAACTACCAGCATTTACTTTCATACCGAAGCAAAAAAAGCATAATACAAACGTTAATAAACCAAACCCTATTTTTTTCATATTTTCTCCTTATCCGATAACATTACTGCTACCCATTATATAACTCTTAATATTTGCATAATCAACTGCACTTACACTTCCATCTTTATTAACATCAGCAGCATCTTTTGAAACACCATCTATTCCACCAGAGTTCATTATATAATTTTTTACTAGTGAATAATCAACTGCTGATATTCCACCATCACCATTAATATCACCATACACCACTAATTGGAAACTTTGTGTTGTACTGCCATTAGAAACAGATACAGTCATACCTGTAGCAACCTTATCACCACTAACAGTAACAGTACCACCTGCACTCGTTAATTTATTTCTTAATTCACTTACACTACTACTTATTTTTGTTCCATATAATTTAGTACCATTAATTGAATAACCTGCTGAACCTATAATACTAGATATTGGTTTTGCTGTTGGATTAACAGGATCAACTACTTGTTCATTAACAGGATATATCTTTCTAAAATATCTAGCCTTTACATATACAACACCATTATCCCATAAATAATTTGGTCTAGTA
>CAYMEJ010000058.1:0-3303 GCA_964389735.1 uncultured Muribaculaceae bacterium | reverse complement strand
CCCCATCCTGATTCATTAATACCTATACCTAACATTAATATAGCATTAGTACCATATTTCTCTTGTGCTTCAATAAAATTAGCACCAGTATTACGTAATTTAGAATCACCATTAGTTCTTGAATTAAGATATTGATTAATATTATCAGCATTATATTTAGTCTTAGTTCTAAAAGATAAATACTGATAATAATTATAATATGGAACACTACTATTAACTGAATTAGCATAAGTATTATTTTTATAATCATTTAATAGAGTTTTAATATTGCTATAAAAATAATGTCCATCATAACTATAATATTTACCTTGATTTAACATATTAGGCTTTTTATCCATTGCATAGGAGTCTCCCTCTGCACCAAATAAATTACCAGGCAAAGTATGAATTATTTCACTTGAACTAACAGTATAAGAATTAGGTGATGTAACCCAGTTAATAGGAATTATTTCATAAGTCTTATTAGTAGTACCACTTTCATACTTACCTATCCATCCAGTTACACCTGCAACTTTAATTTTTATACTTTGTTGACTATTATTAGCATATTCAATAAATGCTGCATCATCACCATATGAACCAGATACATAAGTTAAATAATTGCTTAATTCTTTATCTCTATATATTCTTACATAATGAACATTTGTAGCCCAATCATAATCTATTAAAGCATATTTAGCATCTATTACTTCATTACCTTGTAATATAAAAGTATTATCATCAGTACTACTATTCATTGCATTCTTTGCTTCATCATATGTATTATAACATTGTACTTCAGTATAACCACCTTTTGTATTAGTAGCACTAGCAAGTAAATAAGTACCACAAGAAGAAGCATTTATATATGTAGAGGCAAAAGCATCAGGCATAAACATAATAATCATGATAAACATAAAAATAAAATATTTAATATAATGTCTATTCATATCTTTACCTCCTTATAGTCATAGTTAATTTTATTATACCAAAATTAATATTTCTAGTACATAAACTGACAATTTATTCATATTATTTTACATATATTAGACATAATAATTGTAAAGTTTATCCCAAATAAAAAAGTAAATCAATATAATTTACTTTATTACCTATAATTACCAAAACAAAAATAATGTTTAATTTACACAAATAAACATTATTTTCTTATACTAAAATATATAATAATTGTATTGTTTATAATATTTAGAGTATAATTACAATTATAGGATGGTACATATATATGGCAAAAAGAAAAAAGAAAAAACTAAAATTAAATATATGTAGTTTATTAACTTTATTAAGTGTTATTACTAGTGCATATCTAATATATAATATTCTTTTACTAGGACCAATAGAAAAAATAATAAGGTATGTTATAGTAGGTACTATTGTATTATTAAATATCTTTATATTTAATAAAAACTATAGCTTAATAAATAATAAGAAAAAGAAAAAAATAGGATTCTTTATATTCTTAATGTTAATCTTTATTATTAGTAATATTACAATCTCTTTTTTCATAAATAAAGTATATTCAAGTATTAATAGTATTAATAAAGATACAGTATCCTACTCTTCTTCATTAATAGTATTAAAAGATAATGGAATAAGTAAAATTAAAGATTTAAATAATAAAAAAATAGGAATGATAAATAATAATTTATCTATTGATAATTATACTATTCCAAAAGAAATAATTGATGATGAAAACTTAGATAAAAATAACAAAATAATTGAATACTCTGATATTAATAAAATGTTAAGCGACCTATATCATAAAGAAATAGATGCTATGTTTATTTCTAGTAACTATGAAAGTATGTTCTCAACAACTCAAGAATACTCTAATATATCTAATCAAGTAATAAGTCTTATTGATAAAGAAAAAACAGTAAATAAAAATAATAGTGATAATTTAATATCTAATTCAAAAAGTTTAAAAGAACCTTTTACAATATTATTAATGGGTGTTGATTCAGAAAAAGAAGGATTAGCAAAGAATTCTAATGTACATGGTGATTCATTAATATTAATAACTTTTAATCCTACTACTATGAATGCTACTATGTTAACAATTCCAAGAGATAGTTATGTACCAATAGTATGTTTAAAAGATAGAGAAAATAAATTAACACATGCAGCATGGTATGGTACTAATTGTATGATAGATACTATTGAATCTTTCTTAGATATAGAAATAGATTATTATGTAAAAATCAATTTTAAGGGTGTTGTAAGTTTAGTAAACTCTTTAGGTGGAATAGATGCTGAAGTACCTAAAAAATTATGTACTGATGACTCTAATAGATGGAAAAAGGTTTGTATTAATAAAGGATATCAACACTTAGATGGTGAAGGTGCTTTAGTACTTTGTAGAAATAGATATGATCTTGCTAATGGTGATTTAGATAGAGGTCAAAATCAACAAGTAGTACTTAAAGCTATGTTAAACAAAGTAAAAGAAATTAATAGTATTACTAAAATAACTGAAATATTAGATACAATATCAAATAACCTTGATACTAACTTAACTACTAGTCAAATATTATCATTCTATAATATTGGTAAAGATATAGTTACTAAAACATTAATAAGTACTGATAGTGATCCAATTAATATTGAACAATTATATTTACAAGGTGATGGTCAAATGATATATGATCAAAACCTTAAAATGACATTATGGAACTATATATTAAATGAAAACAGTATTAATGATGTTGTTAATGAAATGAAAATTAATTTAGAAGAAAAAGATCCAGAATTAATAAAAGAGTTCTCTTTCTCAATTAATAGTCCATATACTCCAAAAGTAATTGGAAAAGGACCATATAAGAGTACTACTAAATATAGTCTTTTACCTAGTTTATTAGGTAAATCTAAATCTTATGTAGAAGACTGGGCAAAAGAAAATAATGTTAAAGTTAAATATAAAACAGTAACAGATAATAATAGCAAATATAGTAACAATCAAGTAATTAAACAAAACTATTTAGCAAGAACTAGATTAGATAAAATAGATGTTTTAGAAATAACAATATTAAATAAGAAAGTTACTAAAATTAATTGTAATGATGAAGATAATTTAAAAAATGATAAATGTTTATTAACAAGTTTTATTGGAATGACTGAAGATGAAGTAAAGAACTGGTTTAATAACTATGAAGACTATAATAAATATAATATAAAAGAAGTATCAAGTTCTAATTACAAGAATGCTAAAAAAGGTACTGTAGTAGCACAAAATTATAAAGTTAATACTCACTTATCTAAAGTAAAAGGATTAGAAATAAGTATAGTAAAATAAAAAAGAATTAAATA
>CAYMEJ010000057.1:0-5469 GCA_964389735.1 uncultured Muribaculaceae bacterium | reverse complement strand
TTTACATAAACTACAACCTTTACCATGACATACAAAACCACTAATATCTGTTTCTACAGAAGGTTCAGTAAATTGATAATAACTTGGTCTAAATCTTGTTTCACAATTTTCTCCAAATAATTTTTTAGCTATTGTATCAAAAGTTCCTTTTAAATCTGATAAACTAATATTCTTATCAACTAATAATCCTTCAATTTGCATAAATTGATGTGAATGAGTAGCATCATCATCATCTCTTCTATATGTTTTACCAGGACAAATCATTCTAATAGGAACTTCACCATGTCCTTCTAACATAGTTCTAGCTTGTACAGGAGATGTTTGACTACGAAGTAATACTTTTTCATCTTCTATATAAAAAGTATCTTGAGCATCTCTAGCAGGATGTCCTTTAGGAATATTTAACATTTCAAAATTAAACTTATCCTCTTCTATTTCAGGTCCATCTACTACATCATAACCCATTGACATTAATAACTCTTCTACTTCCTCAATAACACGTTCTAATATATTAGGTGTTCCAATAGGAATAGTAGTAGCAGGTAAACTAATATCTATCTTTTCCTTATTAAGTTTTTCATTTAATTCTTTTTCCTTAATACTTTCTTCTAATTCAGTAATCTTACTAGTAACTTCATTTCTAATTTCATTAGTAATTTTACCTAATTCTTTCTTTTCTTCAATAGATAATTCATTCATATTTTTAGTAAGTTCAGTAACTAAACCCTTTTTACCTAAATATTTAACTTTCAATTCATTAACTTGTAAAGAAGTATTAGCTTCTTTAACATCTTTATCTATTTCATTAATTATATATATTCTTTTTTCATTGATTTCCATTTTAATCCTCCTTTTAAGTATGCCTCAATGTACTTAGAAACATCTTCCTTTCTAGAACTCTTTAATAAATTATGTCTTCCTTTTCTAACAACAGTAAAATATTTCTTTTTACTTTTAATATTATCAAATACATAACTTGCTGTTTTAAAAGGCACCACCTCATCACAATTACCATGTAATAATAAACAAGGAACTCTAACCTTCTTCATAGCATATTTATTTTCATTTACCAAATCCTTAAATTCATTCAATGTAGGACTTGGTGTTTTAAGAGCTTTTATAATTACATTTTTATAATTAACATCTTCATCCTTAATAACATCAAATAAATGCTTCATATCATTTTTATATTGATCAACACTAAACATATCAAAAGCCGGTGCTATTAATACTATCTTTTTAACTTGATAATACTTAGGAGCAACTATTGTAGTAAGTAATCCACCCATACTATGACCAACAATATATATTGAATGATATCCATAATCAATTAATGTTTGTATTTGTCTATTAACATCATTAATCCAATCCTCTTTCTTAACTTTGTTAATAATATGTTTCTCATGAGCAGGTAAAGTCCAAGCAAATACATCAAACTTCCTATTTCTTTGAAGTAAATTAACTAAGTATTCATTATCAGCTAAACTACCAGTAAAGCCATGTATAACAAGTACTGCTTTCTTACACATAATAACACTCCTTTCATAAAAAAAGCGACTATTCATCACATAAGGACGAATAATCGCGGTACCACCTTAATTTATATCTATTGATATAATCTTAATATTTTTAACGGAAACTACCCGCCTAAACTTTGCATTTAGGTACTCATAAGATGAATTCATAAGTTTTATTTTATCTATTTTCACCAAACATAGACTCTCTACAAAATAAAGATCTTATTACTACTTCTTAATCACTGTAATTAAAAATGTATCTACATTATACAATATTTTTAACTAAAAGTAAAGATTATTAAACACTCATTAAATCTTGTTCTTTTTCTTTTAATTTATCTTCTACTACTTTATTATATTTATTAACTAAATCTTGAACTTCATTTTCTAAACGTTTTTTAGAATCTTCACTTTCCTCAGACTTATCAATATCATCTAATGCTTCATGTCTATTATTTCTAATAGAAACTTTTGCATCTTCTGCCATTGCTTTTACTTGTTTAGTAAGTTCAACTCTTCTTTCTTCTGTAAGTGGTGGAATAATAATACGAATTGTTTCACCATCATTATTAGGTGTATAACCTAAATTAGCATCAAATATTCCTTTTTCAATTGCAGATAATGCTCCTCTATCAAAAGGTTTAATTAATAATTGTCTACCTTCTGGTACTGATATAGTTGCAACTTGTTTTAAAGGCATATCACTTCCATAGTAATTAACCATTACACCATCTAAACTACTAGGATTAGCTCTACCTGCTCTAACAGTAACAAATCTCTTTTCTAAACTATCAATAGTTTTTTCCATTTTATCTTTAACTAAATTTATATCCATTCTATTTCTCTCCTTATAATTATATTTTACTATAAATTAAATAATAAGCAAGTAGAAATTGACTACTTTTATATAATTTGATATAATACAAACTACTTTATTAAAGGGGATATTTATGAAAGAGATAGTAAAAGATATTGAAGAAGCAAAAAATATTATAGCAAGAGACTTATTAATTGATAAGGATACTGACTACGAATTTAAAGAACATTGTAAATTATATGATTTTACTACTGAAAATAATGGCTACTATAATTATATGAATAAAAATATGCAAACATTACTAACAGTAACAGGTTCAGGAGATTCAATAATTAATTCATTATTACATGGAGTTAAAAGTGTAACTACTTTTGATATTAATCAATTAGCATACTATAATATGATGTTAAAAATTTATATGGTTAAGCTATTAAGTTATGGAGAATTTTTAAAATATTATTTTGCATATCAAAACAATAAGTATTTAGATAAAGAAATATTTACTGAAGTAATGGATTATTTACCAGAAGATATAAAAGAATTTTGGTCTTCATTATATAAAGACTTTTCAAGTCAAGAAATAGCAAATGGTCTATATCGTAATTGTAAAGATGATAAAAATAATTCTATTAGAAATATGGAAGAATCAATGATGTTAAATGAATACTTAAGTAATAGAAATTATAATTATGCTAAACGAAGAATTAGTAATTTAAAAGTTAATTTCATTCAAGGAGATATAGAACAAGTTCCATTATCATTAAAAAGAAAGTTTGATGCAATTAACTTATCTAACGTACAAGAATTTTATTATAAAAATCCAAGTGAATATAGAACATTATTAGAAGAAAGATATTTCCCATTATTAAAAGAACATGCATCTATTATGTTTGCATATATTTATAGAAATAGTATTGAACAATTAAAGTTCTTATCAGAAAATACAGATAAATTTAATTATGATAGAATAGATTTATTAAAAGAAATTAATAATTATGATGATAAAGAGTTAGCACAAAATTCTCTAAATAAATCTAATATTAGAAAATACAATTTTATAAAAACTTTTGAAGACTTACATCCTGAAAAAATATTATTATCAGAAGCTGGTTATGGATTAGGTCATGGTGATAAAGATATGTCATTAATATATTATAAAAAGACTAAATAATTAGTCTTTTTCTTATTCAAGAATAACAGCATATAAACGAACACTAACTGACATATATAAACCAGATACAGTAGTTCTTGAAAGTTTATATATTGCAGTTGATGGATTATACTCATGATCAATTGAATAATGAATAGCCCTATTTACTCCACTACCTGCTCTTTCTATATCACGAGTGTATACAACAGGAAATAAATTTTCATATAAAACAAGTTTATCATAACCTGGAATATGTGCCACTGTAATATAACTATATAAATATCCTTCACCTGATTCAATAGAAGTAGAACCTACTAACACTGTTTTAAATTTTGTTCCTTCATTAGTACCAGTAATTAATCCATCAGATGTAACTACTTTTTTATCTTTTGCAATATCTTCTTTTGATGCATTAGTTTGATCAACTAGTGATTTTAATGAATCATATTTATTTTGTAATTCATCTACCATTTCACGGGATACTAATTCTATCGTATCATATGAATTTGTTTCATCATTGTATTTACATGTACCTTCTCCAAATGTTACTTCTTTATCATTTATATTTTTAACTGCGTACCAAGTATCTCTTTAGAAACATGCGATTATTTCTCCATCATTAAATATTTTAACAGCTCCTTTATCAGGACTTTTTGTTAGTTCTAGTTTTTCTCCACTAGCAGATTTGCATTCTTTTGTAGTACATTCAAATTCTAATGTTGATTCACTACTATTACCATATTCATTTGAGTAATATAGTCTTGCAGCATCTACTACTCCACTAGCAGTTTTTGTAAACCCTTCTTTTCTAGAATTATCAATGTACTTAGTTATTGCTGGTACTGCTATTACCATTATTACTCCTAGTATTACTATTACTGCAAGTAACTCTATCAATGTAAAACCTTTTCTATTCTTCATACTCTTCACCTACTATTATAATGAAAGTATACATTACATTTTATTTTTATTCAACAAATTGATAAGTAGTTTTAAATACTCTTTCATCACTACAATATTCCATAATAAACTTATTATCTTTCTTACATATTATTATTCCTATAGTTTTATCTTGATTAATATTTCTTAAATTAACATCTATATAATTCATATACTTCTTTATTTGTCCAATATACTCTGCTTTTATTTCTGTTACTTTTAATTCTATTACTACAAAACAATTATAGATATAATTAAATAGTAAAATATCTATATAATTATATCTATCTCCTATTTTAATCTTATATTCGTTTCCAACATAAGTAAAACCATTACCTAACTCCTTTAAAAATGAATCTATATCTTCAAGTATTAATCTATGTAAAACTTTCTCTGATATATTTTCCTTTATATCACTTTTTATCATAATTGGATTCTTTATAAAATCTTCTATTCTATTTTCTTCATTCTTAACTAATCTTATCTTTTCTTTATCATCTAATCTTTCATATTCATTTTGCTTTATTTTATTTTCCAACTCTCTAACTGATAAATTATTACTTATACACAAATTTATATAGTAATTTATTTTATTATTATTGCTTAATTTAAATAATAACCTATAATGACTCCATGTTAATTGGTGCCACAGTGTGGCACCTTTTTCTATAAAAAAATAAAATTGCCTCATTCTTTTTAATGAACTTGTTGTATATCCTTTACCTAATTCATTAGTTAACTTAATAGAATACTCCTTTATTATTCCTTCACCATAATGCTTACCTGCATTTGCTAAGAGTTTTCCAACATTATAATATGTTTCTAAATCACTTTTATTTTTACTATAATCTTTTACTCTTTTATATACTTCATTTTTAATTAATTGCTCCTTTATTTCTACATAATAATTAATGATAATCATCTCCTTTTTTGAGACTTTATCATATTCCTTTTTCTTTTACAAATGATGAATTTATTAAATCTTACTAAATTATTAATTCAATTATTATTTTCCTTTTATTAAAACAAAAAAAAGAACTATTAAT
>CAYMEJ010000056.1:0-5472 GCA_964389735.1 uncultured Muribaculaceae bacterium | reverse complement strand
TTTATCATAAAAGTTCTTTTTTATTGATGTCTACCCACAGGGGTGCATTTCATTAAATATGTTCTTTTTTTAGTTTATTTTATTTATTAAAATTGCTTCTCTTTTATTTATTTCCATCAAAGAGAAATCTTTCTTACTTTGTCCCATTAATCTATCAATAGTTACTAATCTATTATGAGTAAAATCATTATAAAGTACTACCGATACATCTTTATCATTAGTATAATATTCTTCTGGTAAATAATATGGATCAAAAATATATGCAAAATCATTACTTATTTTGGTAATTAATATATAATGTTCTTCTTCCATATAGCATCTTGCTATTACTACTCCATCATTATCAGTACATTGTTTTATTTTGCATAATGTAACACTATCTTTTTCTAATATTGTACATTTAATATTAAAATCATGTTCATTAGCATAATTAGAAATATAATGAGTTAGTTTTTCTGTTGCTTTTGTTGAAGTTCCACCTTCTCCAATTACTCCACTTTCTCCTTCAATATCTAATGTATATTTATATATTTTTTTTATTAATTGAATTGGAATTTCTTCTCTATTAAATAAATATGCTAATGCATTTATATAAGTTGTAGTTCCACAATCATATTCAGTATTTTGAAATCTTAAAGGTACTTTCATAATTCCTCCTATTATAATTATTTATTATTTTTTAAATCATTATATGTATCAATAACTATCTCTTTAAGAGTATCTTGATTATCAATATCATCAACCAAATACATTGGCTTTGCATTATCATACGGAATAGATTCCATCATATTATATTTTTTATTATTAGCAGTTATTTTTACAAGTAATCTATCATCATAAATACCACCAAATAATACATTATTATAATATAGTAAATACTCGCCCATCATAGGTTTACAATTAATATTATCTAATACATTTAATTGTTCTAAAACAAAACCTCTATATTCTTTTGTAGTTGCCATATATATCTCCTTTTCAATTATCTACCAATACTAGGTAAATTAGTTTGTGGTACATCATTATTTAATTCTGGTGTATTAGAATTATTATAAATAACATTTAGTTGTTCTTTTGCATTTATTAATTGTTCTTTACTCATATTATCTAAATTAATGCCCTTCTTTTGTTCAGGCTTTTTAAAATTAGGAACATATAATTTTTTATCTTCATCACTCAATTCCATTACGTTTATATCTTGTTCATATTCTTTTACTAATGAATTTTGTAATTCTGGTATCAAATTACTTAAACCTAATTTTTCTAATTCAGGAATAACTTCCTCTTCTAATAAACCAGGAACAGTATAAGCATGATATCCCCTATCTCTAATTTTCTTTACTATACTAGAAACAATATTTTCTTTTAAATTATAATTATATATTTTATCATTAAAACTTTTATAATTTGATAAATTTGATTTAATTTGTTCTTTTTCATCATCAGTACAAAAATCTTTCTTAATTAAATCAGGATTAAGAGAATATTTTATTTGTCTAAAAACATTCATTTTATTATTTTGTTTCTTTGCCTTTTCATAGAAAAAGTTAGTACAATTCTTTAATTCAATAGTACCTTCTGTTAATTGATCTATTAAATCAGAAAAAATAGCTTCACCTACAAAAGATGAATTAACATTACCAGTTTTGTCTTCTTTTACATATATTGATATACCTGCTTTACTAAATTCTCTTTGTAATTCTACTATCTTATTATTTAAAGAAAAACCAATATTAGGAATACTATTTTCAGTATCAAGATAAAATTTACATGCTTCTTGCATATTTACTATTATTTCAGTTTGTTGACTTGAAACATTTCTAACTTTATCATATATTGATTTCTTATATTTTTCTTCCTCATTCAATAAATCAGTATTCATTACTATCACCTATATATATTTTAACATATATATTTTTATAAAAAAAATAAACCTAATAGATTTACTATTAAGTTTACATATTTATTTTACTTTTCATTATTTCTTTAAAAGTTGAAAAATTCTTTTTTTCATATAATTTCTTTGCAATAATATTATTAGTTAAAACACTTATTTCCACTTCATTAACCTTTTCTTCTTTTAACCAATTAAAAACTAAATCAATTAAATTGGATGCAATATGCTTATTTCTATAATTTTCTTCTACATATAATGCATCTATTTTAGCATTATTAAATTCATTTATAAATGCATATATGTATCCAACAATTATATTATTATCTGTACAAACATAAATCTTATTATTAAAAGCATCTATTCTATTAATATAGTAATTATCAACTATAAAATTAGGATCAATATTACTATCATATTGTCTTTCATCCATTATTAATTTTGTTAGTAATTGATCAACATAAAAAGAATCATTTATATTAGCTTCTCTATATTCCATATTAATACCCTTTAGATGTTATTAGAAATAAATTCAACAACATCACTTTCATCTTCTTCTATTAATAACTTATCTTCATCTGTTATATCAGTAAAATACTTATTAAGTTTAATATTAACTGATATGGAATTTAATGGATATCCAGGATTCATAATATTAGATGGTTTATCTACCATATAAAAATTACTCTTACTCCAAGTATAAGTTTTTTCTCCTTTATCACTTACAAGAGCCATTCCATAAATCCATCTACCAGTAATTTTTCCATCATCACCATATTCTTTTGCTAAATTTGTATAGTATTCAATCATTTCATTATCATCTAATCTTTTACCATTAACACGTCTAACAAACATACCAGGTTGTTTATCAGTAGGTACATTATCTAAAAATAAATTGTCATCCATACCAATAGTAGGTATACCTGTTTCATTATAATATGCTTTAGCTTTAATTATTGCATTCTCTATAGCATCTTTACCATTTTCTTCAATGTCTAATTCTAAATCTAAATCTTTTAATGTTATTACTTCTATACCTTTTTCTAATAAACCTTTAGAAAATCTCTTTGCTTTAGTTGGATTACCTGTTGCAAATAATACTTTTTTCATAATTTACTCCTATTAATCTTTACTACCTATTCTTGAAAAAGGAAATACAGTAAATACAGCTTTTCCTAATATTTTATCTTCTTTAACAGGTCCTATTATTCTACTATCAGTAGAATTCTTTCTATTATCACCCATTACAAAATACTCATCTTTGCCTAATTTCTTTTCATATTCAAAATCATATGTATATCCTTGACCATAATCATCTTTAATCTCTTTATCATTAATATAAAGTCTATCTGTTACATACTTAATAGTTTCACCTGGTAAACCAATTACTCTTTTTATTAATCTAGTACCATCAGTTTTAATTACTACTATATCAAATCTTTTTATTTTTTCTATTTTTAAACTTATTTTATCTAATATCATTATATCATTATCATGTAGTGTACCTTCCATACTTTGGCCATTAACTCTTACAGTAGTATAGAAAAAAGTTCTTATTAATACTACAACAACTATTATTATAAAATAAGGTAATAATTCTTTAAGTATCTTTTTCATAATTTCCCCTTTTAAAGAAAAAATAAGACCAATGGTCTTATTTATCTCTTCTTTCTTTGATACGGTATTGACCAACTAAACCTCTTAAGAATGTTAATTTAGCACGTCTTACTTTACCTCTTCTTACAACTGTAATTCCTGCAATTTTTGGTGAATTAATAGGGAATATTCTTTCAACTCCTACACCTGAAGACATTTTTCTAACTGTAAATGTTTCTGCAACAGAACCACCATGTCTTCCAATTACAAGACCTTCAAAAGCTTGAATACGTTCTCTCTTACCTTCGACAATCTTAACGTCAACTCTAACTGTATCCCCAACTCTAAATTCAGGAACATTAGGTTTAACTTGCTTAGCATTGATTTTATCAATTACGTTTGCCATTCTGATATCACTCCTTCTTTGTTTTTTCAAGGATCATATTAATAATTAACAGCGGATCACTAACGAGATAAATTATAGCACATGTTTCATATAATTTCAACTGTTTTTCTAAAATAATAAAAAAGGAATAATTATCTTATTCCTTGTCTATTTAATAAAATTTTAGTTGAATTCCTTTTACTTAGTATAATACTAACATAATCTTCTCAGTCAATAATGTTCTATCCAATAACATATGGATTACTACTAGAACCATTTCCTGATATTATTCTTGTAGTTTTTGTTAAATATATTGCTGGTCTTACACCTTGGCTCATATTAACTCCAAAATAATTTCCTACAACACCATCTGGTCTAATATTCCAATGATATGATGAAGACGGATATGGTGGAAGAATCCATTCAGCAAATCCACCACTTATTGCAAGCCATGAATTAGGTGCACATGGATATGTAAAATCACCCCATACATTACTACCAATTGAATGATTATATGGATAAGGTGGTAATGTAAATAACCAACTTTGACAAGTAGTATAACTAGTTGTATATCCATAATCACTTAAATATATTAATCCATATTTTCCAGTATATGTACTAGAACCTGTTCTTTCTTGATTATAAGCTGTAAGAATATTAATATCTGAATTAACATTATTTGTATACCAAACAACATTAGCAATATTGCCACTAACTGATGCTAAAGTTCCTGCATAATTATTATTTAAATAATTTAATATTGTTGAAGATGTCCATACATTTGAACTACCAAATTGCATATTACCAACTGATGTAGAACGCATTAATTTTAATAAATTAGCAGTTGTACCATCAGATTGTCTTACATTTTTCATAACACCCAATATTCTAAATGTTTCAGTTCCAACTTTTATATAATTATTAACACTAGGACCATAATAATGGACATTTGCATCACCTGTAGGATCAGTATATAAAGTACTATCACCTTTTGCTTGTAAATCTAAAACATATTCTACTGCTGTCATAGTATAAATTGAATTAGAAACACTATCTTTATAATTCATACTATTAAGTCCATAATTAGGGTAAGTATTATTTATTACTCTTGATTTTACTTGGTATGGTCCATATCCTAAATTATTAAATGTATAAACATTAGATGTTTGAATACTTGTCCATGTACCTCCATTATCTTTACTAAATTGATATCCATATATTCCACTTTCAGAGTCAACCCCTGTTGCAGTCACAGTAATTGTTGAACCAGTTCTTGTATATGTATAAGAAGATACTGTTGGGGCTGTACTATCTATTTGATTTACAGTTAATGAACTACCAGCTACATAATTAACTCCATCACTTATTCTTGCAATTATAAGTGCATTTGTAGTAAGTGTTAATGGACTTGAATATGTTACCCATTCCCCATTATCTTTTTTATATTGATTAGTATAACCTGCTTGATAATTAATTTTAACTACCTTACTTTGACTCCATCCACTTGGTGTAACACTATAAGTAGGTGTATCTAATGTTGCTAATGTTACACTCTTAGTTTCACTATTTGTTTCATGCATACTCATGTTTCTTACTT
>CAYMEJ010000055.1:0-5534 GCA_964389735.1 uncultured Muribaculaceae bacterium | reverse complement strand
TGAAGTTGTAATATAAAAGTGGACATAAAAAAAGATGTTCCACTTTTTTGTTTGATATAATTAATTACAGGAGATGATAGAAATGGCAAGTAAAGGTCAAAAATTCAAAAAATGGACAGCTGAAGAAAAATATAAAATTATAAAACCAGCTTTAGATTTTGAAAAAAGCACATGTCAAGTCACAAAAGAAACAGGTCTAAACAATGGAATGATAAATAATTGGATTAAAGTTTACAGAGAAAAAGGTATGGAAGGATTAACATCAAAAATAAAGCATAATAATCCTCTATCCAAATATTATAATAAGAAAAACCTTACAAAAGAAGAACAATTAGAATATGAAAATATGAAATTAAGAATCGAGAATGAAATGTTAAAAAAAGGATTCCTAATGAAAGAAGATGGTACGTATGTAAAATTCACGAAGTAACACAAGCTAAATATGAAATAATAGAAGTCTTAAGTAAAGAATATAATGTTAAATCATTATGTGAAGTATTGAAAGTATCGAGATCTGGATATTATAAATGGTTAAAAAATAAAAATATATTAAATATTTATGAAATAAATAGAAAAAATCTAGGTGAACTAATTATAAATGTCCATAAAAGAAAACCAAGTTATGGTTATCACAGAATAAACAAAATAATAAGGGATGAAACTGGATGGTATGTATCATCCAACCTTGTTCATAAAGTATGTAAGATATTAAATATTAAATCAAGGGCTAAACACTATAAATATAAACAACCTGGGGAAGAATCAATTAAGTACTCAAATATAATAAATGGTAATTGGAATACAACAAGACCTTTTGAAAAAGTAGTATCAGACACAACAACATTCTACTTTAAGAAAAAGAAATATGATTGGACTTTCTATTTAGATATTTTTAATAATGAAATAGTGGGATATGATGTAAGAGAATCAATGCATGGAAATGGGATTTTGAATCATCGTAAAGCATTAAACAACATGTTAAATAACAAAATAAAAAGAGGATATGAAAACCATGAAACAATCGTTCACACAGATCAAGGTTCTGTTTATTCCTCAGTGTCATTTAACAATATATTTAATTCTTATAAAGTTACCAGGTCTATGTCAAGAGCTGGAACACCTACAGATAATCCAGTTATCGAATCTAAAAATGGCTGGATTAAAAAAGAAATGTATATTGATTTTGACATAAATAATTATAACACAGTTCAAGAATTTATAGATGATATTGTTTGGGATAATAACAATTATCGTCCAAGTTATGCATTGCAATATAAAAACCCAGTTGAGTATAGAACCCAACTAGGTTTCAAATAATTCTTTTTTTGTGTCTACTTTTTGTTGACAACTTCATATAACTACTATCTTTTTTGTAAACATAATTGCTTAACTGCACTTATTTCAAGTGGAGTTGTTAATAATTGATCGCTCGAATTAAAGTCAGATGGAAAGATTTTTTTAACATCATTAGGAAGTTTCTTATTTTCTACTTCATATTTTTTTACATCTGATAATACTTTAACTATTTTCCTTTTTATATCATACTTGTGTATCAAAGTAAGTTTGGATGGTCCAGTTATTTGAGTAGAAAATTGTTCCACATAACCATTATAAATTTCCTTCTTTTCACTATCAAATTCATTTCTTTCACTTGAAGTAATAAAAAGATTATTATCACCATAACCGTATCGTGCTCTAGTTTTATCAACTATATAAGTAATATGTCCTTCAGCATATTTGTTTTGAGATTTCTTATGATGTATATCATCATTAAATGTTCCGGAAAAAGAAATTGCTCCTTCATAATTTTTTTCTAAAACAATATTACCTTCAGTAAGTTTATTTGTTAACATTCCATTAGTAGGACCAATTGACATATTTAAAAATTCCAATATTGAAGCTGCATCACTCCAACCATCAAAGTTTTTATATTCCACGTTTAAATTACCTACTGTAAAAGTTGAATTATTATAATCTACTTCGGATATAATCTTAGAAGGTAATGAAACATCATAAAAATATTTTTTATCTGGCATATATATAGTTTCAATTTCCCTATCTGTTTCAATTTTTAATTTACCTTGTTTATCTCTTTGATAATAATATCTTTTTTCAATTTTAGTCATACTATCAACATTAAAATCATATTCTACATCTTCTTTTACTTTTTCTAAATTAAGTTCAAACATTGAAATAATAGTTTCCTGAGGTGTTCTATCACTTGATTCTCTATATATATTATTTCTAATTGTTACTTTAGAATTGTCAAATTTAACTTCACCTTTTAAAAGTTTATTAGTGGATAAAGCATTATCACTTAATTTTATTACATAATTAATTGTATTTAAATCTGAATCATAATCACAATATATTTTTCTTTGCCCAAAAGTTGTATCAATAAATGCATATATCTCATCTGTAGACATTTTTATATAACTACATAAATTGATTGCATCATCCTTACTCATATTTCTATAACATGCAAAAATATCATCTTCATATTTTACATATTTAAAAGAATTATCCCTTTCCATATATAACACCCCTTTTTGTATGGCATATTATAGCATAAAAAAAGGAAAATGTCAATTTTACACTTTCTACTTTTTCATTCCTACCCACTTTATAACAGGAGTTTGTACTACACCTTCATTTATAGTTATATCATAATGTTTAGCTAAATCATAATCAATTGTGCCATCTATTGTAACTAAAGGCCTAGCAATATTTCTACCTTCATGCACTTCTTTTACTACTCCTACTAAACCATTTGATAATTTTACTTGCGTACCAACTGGATAAGGTGGTACTACTGATAAGAATTTTTCTACTAACTCACCATTAAATCTAGTATTAAATAATGTCATTAATTTTTCTCTAGCTTCACTTAAAGTAGCATATTCCTTACCATATTTTCCTGTGTATACATCGACATATTCATCTGCAATACCTATTAATTTTGAATGCGTATTTTGTTTTAAATCTTCCCTTGGAGGCATATCCTCTCTTGTACTATGAAATAATACTGATGATAATACCTTAGAAGATAATATTGATCTTTCCTTTGCATAATATAATAAACCATAAGAGAAAAAAGCATGATTATTTTTGTCTTTTATTTGATCTCTTTTTATATTAAGCACTTCCATTGCCATTGGATTAACATATGCTGCTGCACCGATAACAGGTTCTTCATACACTACTTTTCCAAAATCATGAAACAATGCTGCCATTCCTAATTCTTCAAGTTCAGTTCCATACATTCCTATTTTAGAACCTACATATATACATAGTTCAGCTACTGCAACACTATTTTCAAATAAATTATTACCTGCACCTTGTAAACTAGTAATATCAAAACTAGCTTTCTTATCCAAATCATATACTAATCCTTTGATATCTTTATAACAATCTTTTATTAAATTATCAATAACTTCTATTTTTCTAGCAACAACATTAATTCTATTAATATCTATTGCCTCACCTTTATACATTTCTGCTTGTTTTAATCTAGTTTCACCTAATTCTTTATACAATTGTTTTAAAGTATTAAGTTTTAATATTAAATTATATTTATCTTTTTCATCTACTATACTTTCTACTACAACATCTTTAGATAAATCATCTTTTATATATATACCTTCATAACCCTTACTCTTTAAGGCTTCTATCTTTGCAACACTTAGATGAGACCCATGAGGAAGAATAGGTGCTTGATTAGGATTTGGTCTAACTTCACGAGCTACTTCCATACCTACTTCTAAATCATCAACTTGTACGTATCTCATTGTATCACCTTCTAACATAAGTATATCAAATAAATATATATTTTTAAAGAAAAAATTCAAAATAAAAAAGTCCAATAGGACTTTATTTATAAAATGGCGGAGCAGGAGGGATTTGAACCCTCGCACCAGTTACCCGATCTACACCCTTAGCAGGGGCGCCTCTTCAGCCTCTTGAGTACTGCTCCATTAAATTGTCTCGAACACTAAGTTCGCAATTACAATAATACAATAGAAAGATTTATATGTCAAGATAAGAAAAAGAGATTTCTCTCTTTTTAACTTAAATTTGCTCCACATATAAAACACTTCTTAGCACCCTTCTTAATCTTTGTATTACATCTAGGACAAAACACAAAATTAGGGTCAGTATCACCTTCAGGTCCCACCATATTAGGTACACCTAAGAATACTTCTTCTTTTACTTCCTCTACTTTCTTAACTTCAGGTGGTAATTCATCAACGGGTGCAATAAAGGATAAATCAGGACTAGAATGTTTTTCTTCTACTCTCATTTCATAATAAGGATCTGTATTTATAAAAGGTTTATCATCTGTAGTAATTTCCACATTTGCTTGTAATGGAATGGTATCATTAGTAGTACTTTGAATATTATTTACTTGTTCTGGTGTTACTATGACAGGTGTTTCGAAACCATTAAACATCGGTATTTCTTTTTTTTCTTCTACCTTAGGTTCTTCAGAAACAACAGGTACTGGTTCTGGATTAGTAACCCTAAAATCAGCATAAGTTGGAAGACCTAAATTAACTTCTTCTGTTTTTTCCTCTTTTATTGCATTAGGTACAACAGGAGCTGTATATGTAACATAAGAACTACCAGTACTAACATCTATTTTTTTTCTTTCAATTGGTTCTTCCATAATTGTAGATTGTTTATCATCTACTGCTTCATTAGGATTATATTCAAGTCTAACAATATTTGCTTCATTATTTATACCCATATATTCAGATTTTCCGAAACCTAATATTGGAAAATATATAAATGGTAAAAATAAAAGTCCTAATCCAAAACCAGCTGATTTATTAAAAGATTTTGCAATTTTAATTGGAATCATAAATAGCATATAAAAATTAATTATGGGAATTAAACAAATAATTAATCTTGAAGCTGGTAGGCTTATAATTTTTAGCATTACAACAATATTATAAAATGGTACCAATGATGCCCAACCAGGTTGCTTAGCTTTTTTGAATGTTTTCCATTGACCTATTATAGTAAGTAAAAATATCACTGCTACTACTGATATAATTAATATAATAAATATGAATGGAATTTCTGTTTTTGTTGAATACACTGTCTTACCATCATAAAAACCTGAAGTATTTAATATTTCTAGCATAATACCTCCCCTTACTCTCTTATTCTATTACAATTATATATCAAGAACATTATTTAATCAATAAAAAAACCATCTGACGATGGTTATTTTTTAATTGGTGACCAGTACGGGATTCGGACCCGTGAATGCCGCCGTGAAAGGGCGGTGTGTTAAGCCACTTCACCAACTGGCCAAAAAAAATGGCGCTCGATGTAGGACTCGGACCTACGACCTGCCGGTTAACAGCCGGATGCTCTACCAACTGAGCTAATCGAGCGAATAAATAGTCCTAAAAATCAAGGACTATTTCATTATAAAAGATTTTTTTTCATATTGCAAGTATTTTTTAATATTTTTTACTAAAAATCGCAGTTATTAGGAGTTCTTGGGAAAGGTATAACATCTCTAA
>CAYMEJ010000054.1:0-5538 GCA_964389735.1 uncultured Muribaculaceae bacterium | reverse complement strand
TTACAAGATTAATTGGAGAAGATATTAAAGGAATGAAAATAGCTGTTCCTAATTATTTTGTTAGCGATATAGTTTCAAAAGAAATAGTTGATAATGTTAGTAATGTTATTAATATATTAAAAGATAAAGGTGCAACAGTTGATTATATAGATATTAATTACTTAGAGAATGCTGTTAATTTATATCAAATTATTGCAATGGGAGAAGCAAGTAGTAATTTAGCAAGATTTGATGGAATTAGATATGGTTATTCATATGAGAATCCTTCTAATTTAGAAGAATTATATACTAAAACTAGAGCAAATGGTTTTGGTGATGAAGTTAAACGTAGAATAATGGTTGGATCTTATTTATTAAGTGGAGAAAATGCTAAAATATATTATGATAAAGCTCTTCAAGTAAGAGATGATATTAAGAAAAGTTTTATGGATGCATTTAAGAATTATGATCTTATAATTGGTCCTACAACAACTACTACAGCATATAATTTAGGTGAAGGTATGGATGATCCTCTTAAGACTTTTATGGATGATGTATTAGTTATTCCTGTTAATATGGCTGGTTTACCTGGATTAAATGTACCAATGGGATTTGTTAATAATATGCCAGTTGGATTACATATAATTGGTAATAGATTTGAAGAAGCAAAAATGTATAAGTTAGCATCTTTTATAGAAAAAGAATTAAATTTAGATTTAAATATTAAGGAAGGTGTGTAATATGGATTATAAGACTACTGTTGGTATTGAAGTACATGCTGAAGTTAAGACTAATACTAAAATGTTCTCTGATTCATTAAATGGATATGGAGAAAGTGTTAATAGTAATATTAATATTATTGATTTAGGATATCCTGGAGCACTTCCTACTGTTAATATGGGTGTTATTGAAAAAGCTTTAAGAGCAGCTTTAGTACTTAATTGTGATATTAATAAAAGAATGCATTTTGATAGAAAGAATTATTTCTATCCTGATTTACCAAAAGGATATCAAATTACTCAAGCAAGAACACCAATAGGTATAAATGGTTGGGTTGAAATAGAAGTAGATGGTATTACTAAAAAAATAGGTATACATGATATTCATATTGAAGAAGATACTGCTAAAAGTATACATAATACTAGTACTAGTTTACTTGATTTTAATAGAGCAGGTGTTCCGTTAATTGAAATAGTAACTGAACCAGATATGAGCAATGATAAAGAAGCAATGGCATACTTAGAAAAACTTAGGGAACTTCTATTATATACAGATGTATCTGATTGTAAGATTGAAGAAGGTTCAATGAGATGTGATGTTAATATAAGTGTTAGTAAGACTGATACTTTAGGAACAAGAACTGAGGTTAAAAATATTGGATCAATTTCTAATGTTGGTTTATGTGTAATAAAAGAAGCTAATAGACAAATAGATGAAATAGAAAATGGTAATTTAATAAGAGAAGAGACTAGAAGATTTGATGAAGGTAAACAAGAAACTATTCTTATGAGGGTAAAAGAAACTGGTAATGATTATAGATATTTTCCAGAACCAGATATTCCTTTTATTGAATTAAGTGATGAATATATCGATGGTGTTAAAAATGATTTACCTGTTCTTCCTAATGAAAGAAGAAAACAATATATTGATGCTGGTATATCACTTATTAATGCTAATAAATTAATTCAAAATAGAGAGTTAAGTGATTACTTATTAGAATGTAATAGTGATTTAGTTATAGCTAGTAATTTATTACTAGGAGACATATCAGCATACTTAAATAAGAATAATACTAGTATATTTAATACTAAACTTAATGTAGAAAAGTTTGATGAATTAGTTAATAAATTATCTAAAGAAGAAATTACTAATAAAGTATTTAAAGATATAATGGTTGAGTTATTAGAAACAGATGATTCTATTGATGATATTATTAATTCAAAAGGTATAAAAACTATTAGTGATGAAAGTGAATTATTAAATATAGTAAAAACAATTATTAGTAATAATCCTGAAAGTGTTAATGACTATAAAGAAGGTAAAGATAGAGCAGTTAAATACTTAATGGGACAAATAATGAAAGAGACTAAAGGACAAGCTAATCCTGGATTAGTTAATAAACTTTTAATAGAAGAATTAGCAAATTCATAATTTGCTAATATATAAAACTTATTGTATAATATTAATACAATATAAGGAGTTGAAAATATGAAATTTATAAAGAAAAATAAGTTTACAATTCTAGTAGTAATATTCTTTATTTTACTTGTAATCGCAGCTGTAAAAGTAAAAGAATTATTCTTTCCAAATATAGGTACTGGTGAAGCAGTATATGGTGAAAGATTAAATGATAAAGTAAAATTAGATGAAGGAATATTATCTAATATTGAGGCATTATTAAAGGAAAATAAGAGTACTAAAGAAGTAAGTACAAGAGTATCAGGTAGAATTATCAATATAAGTATTACTGTTGATGATGCTATGAGCAAAAATGATGCTAAAAAACTTGGTGAAAGTTCTGTTACTAAGTTATCAGAAGAACAAGCAGGATACTATGATGTACAAGTATTTATAACAAAATCAAAAGATTTTACTGATTTTCCAATAATAGGATACAAACATTATAAGAATAGTAATTTTTCTTGGACAAAAGATAGAGAAGGAAAGAAGTAGGTGTAACAAGTGAAAAAGAAATTAATAATAATTATTCCAGTAGTAGTTGCAGTTTTAGTTTTTTTAGGACTTTTCATTTACTTTAATTATGAAGATGATAATACTAGTTTAAATGTAATGGAAAAGAAATGGATTTCTGAAAATAAAACTTCTAAAATAGATATTGAAGTTGTAAATAATATACCTATATATGCAATGAGTGGTGAAGGGGTAATATTTTCATTCTTACAAGATTTTGAAGAAGATACTGAAATGGAATTTAATAAAGTTCCATACTTAAAAGAAAGTGCACCTACAGGTAATGATTATAGAGTTAGAATTTTATCTAATGATACATTATTAACAGATAATGATTTATTAATATTTGAAGATGGATATGTAGCAGTTAGTACTTCAGAAGTTAGATATAATAATGTTAAAGAAATTAAATCACAAGTTATTGGGGTTTTAGCAGCTGATGTTGGTGAATTAAGTTATTATTTAAAGACTGGTACTGATTTAACTTATAAGACTTATGATAATGTAAATGATATGTTTGTTGGATTAGAAGATGGTACTGTTACTACAGTAGTATTACCACAAATTATGTATTTAGATAGTATTTTGGCTTCTAATAAATATCATGTTAATTACTATTTTAATGAAATGAGTAATAAGATTGTATTAACATTATCTGATAGTAATACAAAATTAAATAATATTATTAAAAAATATTATAATAATTGGAAGAATAAAGAATATGTAGATAGTTATAATACTGCATACTTTAATTATTATATTAGTAATAATGAAATTAATGATAAAACAAAGGCAGATTTAATTTCTAAGACTTATGTATATGGATATGTAGAAAATTATCCATATGAAGTAAAAGTTGATGGTGAGGCTCAAGGTATTGCTTCAGAATATATAGCACGTATGAAGAGACTTACAAATATTGAATTTACTTATAAAGAATATGATAGTGTTAAAGATTTAAAGAAAGCTATTGATAATAAAGAAGTAGATATATATTTTGATTATTTTGGTTATAATAATAAAAACTATAATAAAACTACTTCCACTTTTATTGAACAATATGTTGTATTAGGTAAAAAAGGAACTAGTAATGCAATTACATCTTTTGAAAGTTTAAAAAATAAGAATGTTAATATTTTAACTACTAATATGATTTATAATTATTTTAAGAATAATTCTAAAGCTATTTTAAAGGGTTATGCAAATATTAAAGATTTAAAGAAAGATGATAATTTAATAGTAATAGATAGAGAAACTTATGATTATTATAATTCTAGTAAATTCTCTGATTATGAATTATTATATTATGATTATATTACTGATGATTATCAATTTATGATTAAGAATAGTAATAGTGATTTCTATAACTTATTTAATTATATAATTACTACTAATTCTTACCATAATTATAGAACTGTTGGTATTAATAATATTGATATGAATATATTTGAAAAGGCTTCATTTGAAGTTGTATATGGAATTATATTAGCAATAATATTTGTACCTTTAATATTAATTATTGTTTTAACTATATTATTTAAGAAAAAGAAAAAGGTAACTGAAGTTAAGAAACAAGATAGAAAGAAATATACAGATATGTTAACTTCATTAAAAAATAGAAATTATCTAAACTTAAATATGGAAAAATGGGAAGAAAGTAAAGTATTCCCTCAAGCAATAGCACTTATAGATTTAAATAATATTAAATATGTTAATGATAATTATGGACATGAAGCTGGAGATGGATTAATTGTAAATGCTGCTAGTATTTTAGTTAATACACAATTAGAAAATAGTGAAATAATAAGAACTGATGGTAATGAATTCTTAATATATTTAGTTGGTTATAGTGAAAAACAAGTTGAAACTTATACTAAGAAATTAAATAAAGAATTGAAGAATTTGCCATATGGATTTGGTGCAGCTATTGGTTATAGTATGATAATAGATGATATAAAGACTATTGATGATGCTATTAACGAAGCTTCATTAGAAATGCGTACTAATAAAGATGATTTTAAATAAAAAGTGGTGATGATCTTGAAAAATAGATTCAAAAGATATATGAAAAAAGTTATTCAGACTATAAAAAGGCCAGAGATGGGAATTTTGCCAGGTCAATTGGCTTTTTTCTTTGTGTTATCACTTATACCATTAATAGCATTAATAGGTAGTTTAGGTGATACTATTTCAATATCTAGTGAATATTTGAAAGATGCTTTTTCAACTGCTGTTCCAAGTGATATTCAAAATTTACTTTCTCCATTAACTAGTGGAAAAGGATTAAATTTAAATATGAGTTTATTTTATATAACATCATTTATATTAGCATCAAATGGGACACATTCAATGATTGTTGCTTCTAATGAATTATATAAATTTAAAAATAAAGATTATTTATCTAGAAGAATTAAAGCAATTATAATGACAATAGTATTAGTAGTATTATTACTATTTATGTTAATAGTACCTGCATTTGGTGATAAGATATTATCTATTGTTTTAGAATCTGCTAATAAAGGTATAGCTGATACAACGACTTTAATATATAATATTTTAAAATATCCAATTTCGTTGATATTAATATATTTTTGTATTAAATTATTATATACAATAGCACCTGATTCTAGGATAAAAAGTAAATCTACAACAGGTGGAGCTATATTTACAACAATAGGATGGATTATTGCAACAAAGATTTATTCAATATATGTTGCTAAGATAGCAGTATATAATATATTTTATGGAAGTATATCTAATATTTTAATATTATTATTATGGGTTTATATATTAGCATATATATTTGTATTAGGGATGGCACTTAATTCTAGTGCATATCAAAAAGAAATAGAAGAGTAGTAATACTCT
>CAYMEJ010000053.1:0-5715 GCA_964389735.1 uncultured Muribaculaceae bacterium | reverse complement strand
ATTTATATCCTTTAGTTGGATCAAACTTATCTACTGCTTTCATTAATCCAATATTACCTTCTTGGATTAAGTCAAGGAATAACATTCCACGTCCTACATATCTTTTTGCAATTGATACAACTAAACGTAAATTAGATTCTGCTAACATCTTTTTAGCATATTCATCACCTTGTTCAGCTAATTTTGCATATTCAAATTCTTCATCTGATGTAAGTAGGTTAATTCTACCTATTTCTTTTAAGTACATTTTAACTGGATCATTTATTTTAATATCTTTTGATAATGTTAATTCTTCTACATCAATAAGAGCTGGTTCAGTACCTTCATCTTCATCAGGTTCTTCTGGTTCATCTCCTGCAGTTATTTCAATTCCTGCATCTACAAAGGTGTTGTATAAGTCATCTAATGTATCACTATCTACTTCTAGACCTTTTAATTCATCTGCTAATTGTTCATAAGTAATTGAGCCTTTTTCTTTTCCTAATTTTAATAGTGATTCTTTTCTCTCTTCAATTGTTTTAATAGCATTTGCCATGTTTAATTTCAACTCCCTATTCTTAACATTCTTACTCTTTCTGCTATTTTAGCTTTTTCTAAAGGGTCATTTTCCATTTTAATCATCTTTTGTAATCTTTTTATTTCTTGATTCACATTATATTCTTTGACCATCTTTACGTAATCTAAAACATCTTCGTATTCTACTTGATCATCTAAGTCAAGTGCTACTATTTCGTTAAGTAATGTTAATAGTTCTTTTTTATCGCTTAGGTATGTGTAAAAATCTGCTAGGTTGATTATACCATATTTTTTATAAAAATACGATATTTCTGATGCTAAATGCCTATATTTTTCATCAGGAAATAAAATTCCTTCTTTTTCATAGTATTTCATTACATCATTATTAACTAGCATATAATAAAGGCATGCAAGAATTGATATATAATATTTATCCTTTTTATGAAGTTGTTTTACTTCTATATTTACCTCTTTAGGTTTAGATATATTATTTTTTTCTCGTAATTCTTTTAACCTTTTTTCTAGGGTATTATAACCTATATTGAACTCAATTGCAAGGTTTTTAAGAATTATTTCTCTATGAATTTCATCATCTATTTTAGATGTTTCATTTAATACTGTATTTATATAGTTAACTGTTTCTTCTTCACTATTTAAATTAACTCCTTCTCTTAGGGCTTTCATTTTATAATCATTGAAGTTTATTGCAGAAGAAATTAGTGATTTAAATTTTTCTTCTCCATATTTTATTATATAATCATCAGGATCTAATCCTTCATTTAATTCAATTACTTTTGGTACTATTCCTATTTTTTCAAAGTAACTACCATTTGCCATTGTAGCTTTTTTACCTGCTTCATCACCATCAAAACATAGAATTATATTACTAGATAATCTTTTTATTAATTCTGCTTGTTCTTTAGTCATTGCTGTACCCATTAGTGATACAACATTTTTTACTCCTATGGAACTTGCTCTTATTGCAGCCATAAAGCCTTCCATTACTATTACTTGTTTCTTTGTTCTAATAATTTCTTTTGCTCTATGATAATTATATAAAGTATTACCTTTTTGGAATATTTCTGTTCCTTTAGTATTTACATATTTATTTTCTTTTGAGGTAGTATTATATATTCTTCCTGAGAATCCTACTACTCTACCATTTATATCATGTAATGGGAACATAATTCTATTTACATATATATCATGTTCAAAGTTAGATAATCCAATATTATTTAAAGTGTTTATAGGATATTTTTTTTGAGTTAATATTTTTGTTAAATCATCTTGTTTATTAAGGCTTAATCCTATTTCAAATTCTTTTATTATATCTTCATTGATTTGTCTTTTTGTTAAATACTCTTTTGCACTTTTTCCAAGTGGTGTATTTAAATTATTTTGATAGTATTTATTTGCAATATTATATATATCATATAATTCTTGGTTTTTTTCTTCTTTTGGTCCTTTATATCCTTGTAGTTCTATTCCTACTTTATTTCCTAATAATGCTAAAGCTTCTTTAAAACTAATATGTTCATAGTCCATAACAAAGTTAAAGACATTACCACTTGCACCACAAGAAAAACATCTATATATTTGTTTTTCTTTTGATACACTCATAGAAGGATTAGTATCATCATGAAAGGGACATACTCCAAAGTAATTTTTTCCTTTTTGAGTAAGAGGTATATATGATGCTATTACTTCTACAATATCTACTTTACTACGTATTTCATTTACTATATCGTGATCCATATTTATACCTCCTTATATTTTATTTATTATCAATATTAAATATTGATTTTCTACCATTTCCAACTGCTAATATTTTGTATTTGTTTTCTTCTTTTTTTGTTAATGTCTCATCTATTATATCATTAATAATAGTTACATTAGTATCTCTAATTGGTTTATTAGTTGTATCATATAAACTTATATTTAGTTTAGGACTTATCTTTTTAATATATACCATAGTTTCTACTAATGCTTGATTAAATTCTTCTAAGTTTTCATATTTCATAAAATTACTTTCTCTTACTGTTAAACTATTTTTCTTATCTCTTTTAAGTGCTGTCAAAGAATCTGTATACATTATTATTATTTTATCTGTTGTTTTTTCTAATACAGATATTTTACTATCCATATATGTTAAATATTCTTTTTTAGTCATCATACCTTTATTAAATAATATTCTCATCCATACACATCTATCAAATACGCCTCTATCTACTAAAGTTATATATTTTTTAGTATTTCTTTCATTAATAACTCTTCTAGTTATTTCATCAGATATTGAAATGTTTTTATCATAATATGATTGGTCCTTTATGTTATTAGAAAATATTGTTTTATAAAATCCTGATGTTGTAAATTCTGGCATTATTCCTACATCTATTTTTTCTTTTCTTAATAGTTCATTTATAGAATCTATTGCTGATGTTTTACCAGTTCTTGGTGTACCAGTAAATTCTATTATTTTACTATAATCTCTATATGAGTTATCTCTATTTTCTAATTTTGTTTTTATTTCATTCAATTGTTCATAGTATTTTAAATCATCATCAAATATTAGTTCTTCTAAATAGTATTCATTCATTGTTCTATTAAATACTTTATTTATTCCTTCTTCTAATCTTTTGTATAATGGATTATCATGATCATCATTTAATATTAGTGATAAATATATTGATCTGTAATACCATTCTTGTTCTTTTTTACCACGTTTAAATGCAGAAAAGTCTTCGCCATTTCTTTTAAATAAATCTTGCATTGATTCAATATTATTAATTTTATCTGCTACTATAACAAGTTTTTTTCTTTGGTCTAATTTTCTTGTTTTATTAATTGTTTCTAATTTTCTTTCTTCCCATGATAAAGATTTATCTGATTCACTTGCTGCATCTACCAAGTTTTTTATATCTTCACCAAATTCTTTTTCTATATCTTCTAATGTATATTTAGTATCTTCTACAACATCATGTAAGTATCCTGCTGCTATGACATTATCATCACAACCATATTCTTCTAATATATTAGCCACACCTATCGGATGAATAATCATTTCTTTCTCTGGTTCTGTTTTTCTTACTTGCCCTTTATGAGCTCTCGTTGCATATATTAATGCTTTTTCTTTTATATTCATAATCATTCCTCCGCTTCTTTATATATTATACAACATTTTCAGTATTAATTCATAGGTTTTTCATACAATAATATTAGGTGATACTATGAAAAAAATTAAATTTTGTATTATTAGTTCAATAATTGTATTTGCATTTACATCTATTGGGCATTATATATATGAATGGTTTCAAAATGATATAACAAGAATCTTCTTTCCAATAAATGAAAGTATATTTGAACATATGAAGTTATTATTTAGTTCATCTACTTTTTATTTTATTGTTTTAGGAATATATAATTTATTTACTAAGAAATATTCTAATATATTTGGTTCTTGGTTCATTACAAGTGTATTAAATATAATTATATTTTTAATTATATGGTTACCCTTTTATTTTATATTTGGAGAAATATTAATAGTTACTTTAATTATTTTACTTATTAGTATTTTTATTAGTCAATTAATTAATTATTTTATTATTACAAGAGATAAAAAATCACTAAACTAAATTAGTGATTTTCTTATATATGTTTCTGCATTTTTATCTATAAATACTTCTATATTACCTTTTTCTACTATTTTTATCCATCCTAATCCATTAATAACTAAATCTTCTCTATACTTAACTTCATACATATTTTTTGCTAAATCTGTTAATTTTGGATTTTTTACATTTACTTTTTTTACTTTCAAACCATTTGCCATATATAAAGTGAAACTATTTTTTTCACCTTCTATATAGTTAATTCTCATGATATTATCAATTAATAAAGCTTGCCCTTTTCTTATTTGATAAGTTTTAGGTTTTATTTCTTTTTTAGGATTTAATTTTTTTAATTCAGTAGGTTCTACATAATTTGCTAAAGAAGTTCTATCTACTAAACCTGGAGTATCTATTAGAGTGATACTATCACTTAATTCTATAGATATTTTATTTAATGTAGTACTTGGTAATGGAGATATTGTTAATTCATTTGTATTATCAGAATAATTCTTTAATAATTTATTTATTAAACTACTTTTTCCTACATTAGTGTGTCCTACTACATATACTCTTTTACTTGTTTGTAATAATTTAATTTTCTTTAATAATAAATCAATATTGTAATTATTATATGTTGATATTATTACTACATCTTCATAATGTGGTGCTATTTCTTTCATATATTCAATTATTTTCTCATCTTTAACACTTTTTGGTAGTACATCTCTTTTATTTAATACTAATATCATTTTATTATGAATATATTGTCTCATTTCATTTATATCTTTATCAATATTTAAAAGATCTACTATATGAAGTACTAAGTCTTTTGTTTCATCAATAGATTTTAATATTTCTATATATTCATCATTTGATTTAGTTACTACTTGATATTCACCATAGTTTTTCATTCTAAAACATCTTTGACATATATCATTTTCTATATTGGTCGTATATCCTTCTTGTGTTACATTTTCGTCTTGTAATACTACTCCACATCCTGTACATAGTTTATTCATAATATTTTCCCTTCATCATTAATCCTTTTTTATTAAAACTTTTTATTACTTGTCTTTCCATAAATCTATTAAATGTTGTTATTTTTAAATCTTTTTTTCCTAATGGATCTACTAATATAGTAGTTGCTCCAAATGAGTTTCCTGATTTAATGTCAGTCATTATTTGATCTCCTATCATACAAGTTTCAACTGGTTTTAAATTATATTTCTTTTGCATTTCTTTTAGACCTTTTTGAAATGGTTTTAATGCATTTGCAATATAATCACATTCTAGAAGTTCTGCATATGGTTTAACTCTTTTTGAAACATTATTAGATATTATTATAATAGTAAAATCTTTTTTTAATTCTTCAAATAATTTATTAGTTCTTACATCTACAAAATCTTGATCTATGAGTGCGATTGTATTATCTAAGTCATAGACTAGATATTTAATACCCATTTTTTTTAATTTCTTATAATTTATATCATATATGCTTTTTTTGTACATATCTGGATAATAATTTTTCATTTATAACTTCACCTAGATAACATTATACTAAATTTAAAAGAAAAAGACAATTTCTTGTCTT
>CAYMEJ010000052.1:0-5879 GCA_964389735.1 uncultured Muribaculaceae bacterium | reverse complement strand
TTTTTTTTTGGAATTTTTTAGGATATCTTTTTGATACCCTTTTTTTATTTTGATTTTATTGCATTTACCTTATATTTATGGTATTATTTTCTTATATAATAGCTAAAGATAGGTAGATGATAATATGGATGATAATTATGAATATGAATTAGTTGGTCAATGCATGGAATACGAAAAATCAATTGAAGAAATGAGACAAAAAGTTGACCTTACTTCTGATCAATTAAGAAACCTTAGTAAAGATGACCCAAAGTATGATGAATATTCTTTAAAATTAAAAGATTATCAAAATAATATTATTATTTATACTGACAGATTAGTAGAATTAAAAAATGAACTTTTAAGTTTAAATAATATTCATGTTGATGAGAAAGATGAAGCACCATTAGTAGACTTTAATGTAAGAGAACAAATGGAAAATGATATTAAATCAGCACCACTTGGAATAGAAGATAAATCATTTGGAATTAATAATGTTACACTTGAACAAGTAATTCCTCCAGTTAATATGCAAGAAGTTCAATTACCAAGTGTGATAGAAGAAGAAAAGGTAGAAGAACCATTAGCAGACTTTAATGTGAGGGAACAAATGGAAAATGATATTAAATCAACACCACTTGGAATAGAAGATAAATCAATGCAGATGAATAATATTACTCTTGAACAAGTAATTCCTCCAGTTAATATGCAAGAGGTTCAATTACCAAGTGTGATAGAAGAAGAAAAGGTAGAAGAACCATTAGCAGACTTTAATGTAAGGGAACAAATGGAAAATGATATCAAATCAATGCCACTTGGAATAGAAGATAAATCAATGAATTTATCTAAACCAAGAGATAGAATTGTATCAAATGATCCAAATTTAAATGAGTCAGATAGAGATTATGAAAAGTATTTGGAAGGTTTTTATGCTTCTATGTATATGGACAAAGATAAAATAGAAAATTTAGAATATATACCTGACACTGAAATAGTTAAACCGAGAGATAGAATAGTATCAAATGATCCAAATCAAAATGAATCAGACAGAGATTATGAAAAATATTTAGAGGGATATTATGAAAATGCACATAAGAATATTGAAAAATCTATGGTAGATTCAAATTTGATTGAACAAATGAAAAATGATATTAAATTGACTCCTCTTGGAATAGAAGATAAATCAATGATAGATTCTAATTCTTCTGAAAAAAACCAATTACCAAGTGTGATAGAAGAAGAAAAGGTAGAAGAACCATTAGTAGATTTTAATGTAAGAGAGCAAATGGAAAATGATATTAAATTGTCTCCTCTTGGAATAGAAGATAAGTCTTTGACAGAAAAAATAATTGCGGAAACAGATAGAATTATTAGAGAAGATGAATTAGAAAATTCAACAGGTAAAGTAATTAAAGAAAATGAAAATAGTCAAAGTACTTTGGATGAAGAAGTTAGTGATTTAGAAGATGATTTTGGTGAACAAGAAATAATTCAATTAGAAGAACCAAAAAATAAATTAAAAGATAAAATAAATAAATTAAAATCAGATTTTAAACGAATAGTAAGAGGTGTTACTCTTGCTGCTACAATTGCTTTAGTTTCACTTGGATTAAAAGGTACTGATAATATAAATATTCAACAACCAGTATCTATTGAAACAATAGATGAAAAACCTATGGAAACTGATGATGATTTTGAAATTAGTGATAATTCAATTATTGTAGAAGATAATACACAGGTAGCAGTAGATAATGGATGTCAAAACTTAGCAATTGGTGATAATGCTGATGAGTTTGATTTAAAAGGAATATTGGAAAGTGGTATGCTTTCTAGTACTGCTTCTAAAGCTATTAATAAGGAATATTCTTCTGGAGTTCATGTAAGAGATGAAATACCAGATGATATTAAAATAATTGGTTATTTTTGTCAAAATGATGATGATTTGAGAGGAACATATGACGAAGGTATTTCATTAAAAGAATTTGCTGATATTAATGATAAAGATATGTCACAAGTTTCGGTATTGGTTGGTACTAAAGATGATAATGGTATGGTTCCAACTGGATTTATTTCAGCAGATGACATTATAAAAATGACTAATAATGTTCAAAATAATGATGCAAAATCAATGGCAATGTAGGAGGAATAAAATGGATAATAAAATTAATAAAATAATTGTATTGGGAAATAGTAAAAAGTATGTTGTTTTAAATCAAGCAATATATCAAGGAAAAAATTATTTCTTTGTGGTTGGTGTTACTGAGGATGAAGAAGATGTTAACGATGATTTTAGAATATTGGAAGAAAATATAAGAGATAATAAAACATTTGTTAGTCAAGTTAAGGATCCTGAAACAGTAGAATTATTAGCAAAATATTTAAAACCTAGAGAAGTATAGTTAGGAGAGATTTGATGGAAAATGACAAGACAGAATTATATAATATAATTCAAAACGCTTTAATAGCAATGCCAGAGGATTTAGTAAAAGTTGGTGATTACTATGTAAGAAAAGATCAATTAGATAGATATAATGAATTAGCAGCGGAACTTTATTTACCAGGTACTAGTATATTAAAACCAAGGGAACGAGAAGCAAATGAAACTGATCAAGAATATGAAGTTTTCTTAAAAAATTATTATTCAATTGTTTTTCCAAAAGGTGAAAAGACAGAGGGAAATAGCATTAAACCTATGCCTCCTTTAGAAGAAGTAAAACAAAGTGAAGAAGCAAATATTGAATCTATTATTCCTAAAGAAAGTATTAATATAGATACTATAGGTGAGAATATAACAAATGAATTACCTCATGTTGATAATATTGAGTTTTCTGTAAATAATGTTACTACACCTGTTGAAAATGTTGTAAAAGAGGAAGTTATTCCAGATGTATCAGTAGAAAGTTTACCAAAAGAAGCATCTTCTATTAAAAGTGATTTTGTATTAGATGAAGATTTTCAAGTAATGGATGTTAGTGAATATAAAGAATCCAAACCTACATTAAGACAAAAAATTAAGAATAGTATATTTTTAGAAAAAGCAATAGGATGGGTTTTTAATTATGTTGATGCTATTAAAAAAGATGTAAGAGAAGTGGCAGAACAATTAGATGAATATGAATTAGAAGATAAAAAACTTGATACTATAGAAGATGAAGAAATAGTAGATACTCATGATATTAATTCAGATTTAGATTCAGCATTATTTGGAGTTGAGGAAGAATCTGTTATTGAAAATGAAAACAATATTGATAATGTTGAAGTAACTGATGTTCATGATGCAGATTTTGATGTTGAAGAAATAATAAAGGAAATATCTAATGAGAATTCTAAAGAATTATCTAAGGAAGAACAAGCAGTTAATGAGGTTTTAGAACAACAAGAACAAGAATTTAAATCTTCTAGTGATGAAAATATAAATGTTGATGATTTATTAGAGGGTGTTGAAGAAAGTACCACTATTGAACCTTTAACAGTTGATAGAAAACCAGTAATTAGGGAATATGTTAATGTTGGAATGGAAACAACTAATTTACCCCTTTCAGATGTGCATCCATTAGCAATTTCTGGAGAAATTGAAGATTTAGAATCTGAAGATTTGAATAATTTAATGAATAACATTAGAAATAATACTGGGGAAGAATATAATTATTCAGATAATAATAAACACCAAATGGAAACTCTTGATGATTATGTTTTAATTGATGATCAAGATGAATTAGTAATTTCTAATATGTATTATATTGGTAAAAATAATAATCTTAATATTATTAATAATACATATGGTTTTGATGATTTAGAAAATGTAATTATTGGATTATCTGATAAGGATGAAGTAGCTAGAGGAACAGTTGCATATATAAGTGCTAGTGCATTAAAAAATGCTATTGAAAACAAAAAAAATAATGTTCAAAATAATGATGTTGGTTTTTCAAAATAAAAAAGTGTAAATAATAAGGAAATAGGTTGAATAATCTATTTCCTTTTTGCTATAATTAATTAGGTGATATAAATGAGTTATAAAATAACAACATATAATGAGAGTGAAACAATAGAATTGGCACAAAATTTTGAATCAGAAAAATTTGCTAATATGGTAATTTGTTTAGAAGGAGATTTAGGTAGTGGAAAAACTATTTTTACTAAAGGTTTTGCACATGCTTTAGGTGTTACTGAACCTGTTACTTCTCCTACATTTAATATAATAAAAGAATATAATAGTGGAGAAATGCCATTATATCATATGGATGTATATCGTTTAGATGGTAGGGTAGATGACATAGGAATAGAAGAGTATTATACAAAGAATGGTATTGTTATTATAGAATGGGCAGATATGATAAAAGATTACTTACCAGAGGACAGATTAGAAATAAAAATAAGAGTTGTAGATGATTCAGAAGATACTAGAATTATTACAATTACTCCTATTGGTAAAGAATATGAGGATATTTGTGAGGCGGTATTATGAAAACATTATATATAGATACAACTTCTAATTATTTGTATTCAGCAATTGTATCTAATTGTATTTTAACAGACGAAATCAAACTAAAATTAGATAAGGATTTGTCTGTTTTTACTTTATCAGAAATTTCTAATATGATAAAAAGAAATGATTTAACTCCAAAGGATATTAATAAAATAATAGTTGTTAATGGTCCGGGATCATTTACTGGTATTAGAATAGGAGTTACTATTGCAAAGACATTTGCATATGGTTTGGATATAGATATTACAACCATTACTAGTTTAGATGCAATGAGTTTGTCATCTAATTCAGATGCTACTTTTATTGTACCAATTATAGATGCTAGACGTGGATACGTTTATGCAGGTATATATGACAATGAAAATAATATTGTATTTAAAAATCAGTATATAAAGTTAGAAACATTGAAAAATGTTATTAGTAGTTTACCTGGTAAATATAATATAATATCAAATGATAATATTGCTGATTTTGTAGTAGAAAATTATACACCCAATATGTTAAAAATAATTAATAAATATTGTGAAAAGGAAAGTATTGATCCTCATAATGTTAATCCTGAGTATTTAAAACTTACTGAAGCTGAGGAAAAACAAGGTGAAGTATTATGATTTATGATTTAAATGTTAATAGTGATAAAATTGATGAATTAGAAAGTTTGTTTCCAGAAGTTTTTATGGGTAAGCCAATAAAAAATGATTTTTTTAATAATCCTTTTACTAGATATTATGTTTACTTGATTGATGGAAGTATTGTTGGATTTATTAATTATACTTTAATTTATGACAGAATGGAAATTATTAATATTAATGTTCTTTCTAAGTTTCGTAGAAAGGGAATTGCTACAAAATTAATGGAAATTGTAATAGATAATGGTATGGTTCATAAGGTATCTAATATTACTTTAGAAGTTAGAAAAGATAATGAACCTGCAATTTCTTTATATAGAAAATATGGCTTTAATGATGTAGCGGTTAGAAAAAATTATTATGGAAATGTTGATGGAATTTTAATGGAAAAAGAGATGATATGATGAAAGATATATATATATTTGGTATTGAAAGTAGTTGTGATGAGACTAGTTGCTCTATTGTAAAAAACGGAAAAGAAGAAATAGCAACTGTTATATCTACTCAAATTGATATCCATAAAATGTATGGTGGTGTTGTTCCAGAAATAGCTAGTAGACAACATGTAAAAAATATTACAATTGTAATTGATGAGTGCTTAAAAAAAGCACATATGAAAATGGAAGATATTGATGCTATTGCTGTTACTTATGGTCCTGGTTTAATTGGGTCATTATTAGTTGGGGTTGAAGCAGCAAAAACATTGTCTTATATTTATGATAAACCTTTGGTTCCAGTACATCATATTGCTGGTCATATTTATGCTAATAATTTGGTAAAAG
>CAYMEJ010000051.1:0-6162 GCA_964389735.1 uncultured Muribaculaceae bacterium | reverse complement strand
TTTAACTGCTGCACCTGTTCCGTTTGATGCATCAATTATTTCGTTTGCTAAATTTTCAGCCATACCTTTTCCGCCTCTTAATCTAGCATAGTTTACTAACCAACGTAATCCCAAAGCTTGAGATCTGTCAGCGCTTACTTCTATAGGTACTTGATAGTTTGATCCACCAACACGGCGAGATTTTACTTCAAGTAATGGTTTAATGTTTTCTAATGCTTTATTAAATACTTCAAGTGGTTCTTCTCCAGTTTTTTCTTTTATAATATCAAAAGCATCATATAAAATAGTTTGAGCTTTTCCTTTTTTACCATCTAACATGATTCTGTTAATTAGTTTTGTAACAACTTTTGAGTTATACATTGGATCTGCTAAAACGTTTCTCTTAACTGCACGTCTTTTACGCATGTTTGTTTCCTCCCTTCAAATATTTATATTAAATATTTATTAATTTGCTTTTTTTGGTCTTTTAGCACCATATTTTGAACGAGCTTGTTGTCTATCTTTAACTCCAGCAGTATCTAATGTACCACGGATGATATGATAACGTACACCGATTAAGTCTTTTACACGTCCTCCACGAATTAGTACAACACTATGTTCTTGTAGGTTGTGTCCAATACCAGGAATATAGCAAATTACTTCTGTACCATTACTTAAACGTACACGAGCGTATTTACGTAATGCTGAGTTTGGTTTTTTTGGTGTCATTGTACCAACACGAGTACAAACTCCACGTTTTTGTGGTGCAGCTACATTTGTAGTTTTATTAGCTATAGTATTTAATCTGTATCCTAATACAGGTGATTTACTCTTTCTAACTTTATCTTGTCTATTTTTTCTAACTAATTGTTGTATTGTAGGCATATACTTCAATCTCCTTTCTTTACACATATCCAGGTGTATCATTTTTGATTCTAAAAATAAGTCTTGCCGAGGCAAAACCTAAATTTAATCAGCGTATATAATATATCATTCATGACTTTTAATGTCAAGTATTTTATTTATTTTATTATAAGTTTTCATCTAATTCTGCTGTATATCCGGAAGTTTCATATGCACCTTCACACTTAATATATGTTGCAAAACTAAATTCATTACTAGTTTTAATTATTTTTACATATCCAGTGCATGTCTTTCCATCATCATCTATTACTGCATCCAAGTAGTCTTTAGTTATTAACATTTTGATTGTTACTGTTCTTGTTTCTCCTTCATACATATCGGAGCATTCATATGTTGCATAATTTTTTGCACTTGTTTCTACTGTTGTTTCTAATTCACTATGTTCTATTTTAGATGGTGGAGTTGTAATTACTGGCGATGGTGTTGGTGCAGGTGTTACTACTGGCATATCATCTATCTTCTTTTTACTACCAATACCCATTTTTGCTGCGCCTATACTGATGGCTATTATCGCTATTATGAATACACAAATAAAAGTAATAAATACATTTAATCCCCAACCTTTATTATTTAATTTATACATAATATCACCTCAATAGTTGTATTATATAACATTTCCATACTTTTTTAAAGTTTTACTTTATTTTACATTTATTTTACTGTATATATTTTGTCTATTTATTTTTATATGTTATACTTATTTTATAATAAGATAGGAGGTATGTATGAGTAAAGCCGTTAATGGTACTACTATTTCTTTTAGTAAAATTGGAGAAATAAGTAATGATTTATCAGCAAATCGTATTAAAATATCTGATAATATTGATAATGTTGTTAATACAGTTAATACTTTCATAAATAATAAAGAATATTTTTCTGATCAGGGTGCTTTAACTTTTTTAGATAAAATAAATACATTTAATGTTAGTTTTAAACCTTTTTTAGAAGAAACTGATGAATTTATTAAATTTTTAAGTGGTGTTTCTACTGATTATAATCAATTAGAAAATTCTCTTACAAATGAAGCAAATAGCATTGATGATATAATGCCAATTGCTGGTGCTGCTGCAGCTACTGGTGCTAAAGGATTGACTCTTAGTGAAATTGAATCATATAAAGATAGTCTTTCTACAATACCTGTTAGTCTTGGCGCTGCTGCTGGTGTTTCACTAGTTGCAAATGCATTAAAGTATGTTGGTAACCCATATGTATGGGGTGGTACCGATTTAAATAAAGGTGCTGATTGTTCTGGTTTTACTTTAGCTTTATGTAAGCAATTATTTGGTATTGATTTACCTCATAGTGCTGCTGCTCAATCAAAATGTGGTACTGCAGTAAGTGGTATTGCTGAAGCTCAACCTGGGGATTTATTGTTTTATAGAAATAGCGATGGTAGAGTTTCACATGTTACAATTTATATGGGTAATGGTATGGAAGTTGAAGCTAAAGGTAGAAAATATGGTATTGTAAGTGAAAAGGTTACTAGAGAACCTGCAATAATAAGAAGAGTATGTTAAAAATATGAGGAGATGATAATATGCCAAATACTCAAGTATCTTTTGATAAAATAAGCGAAATTGCTACCAGTATTACTGCTGATAACAATAAGATTTTAGAAAATTTAAATAACGTTGTTGCTACAACTAATAGTTTGGGAACTGGGTTGTTATATGTAACTGATCAAGCATCTGTTGAATTTATAACACAGGTTAATATATTAAGTGCAGCTTTTAATCCATTTATTGAAGAAACTGTTAAATATGTACAATTTCTTAATCAAACTGTTCTTTTAGAATATCAACAAGCTGAAACACAAGTTACTGATGAAGCAAATAGTTTAGAAAGTATATTACCTGTAGCTGGTGCCGCTGCTGCAGTTGGTGGGGCTGGTGTTACCGCTCAACAGGTCGCTCAAATGGCTGCTGAACAAACACCAACTATTAGTAATCCTAATAATGTAGCACTTAACAATATTCCTACTTTTGCTGGTGGCAATAAGGTTGTTAATATTCCTGGTGATATCAATCAATCAGGTATTACAAAAAATTATACTAATTATGAATATTTTTATAATAAGTGGAATAATGGTACAATGCAAAGACAATTAGCTGATACTTGGAATTCTGCTGGTAGAACTCAGGATAGGGGTATAGCTACTCTTAATGGTAGATATTTAGTTGCAATGACTGATACATATGGGAAAGTTGGGGACAATGTTGATGTTGTTCTTGATAATGGTGTTACTATTCCTTGTACTATTGCTGATGCAAAAGGTGCTGGTGATAGAAATGCATATGGACACACTATTGGTGGTACTATGACTGATATTATTGAATGGGAATCAGCTGGATCACAAGATAATATGAAT
This sequence comes from uncultured Muribaculaceae bacterium, assembly GCA_964389735.1. Classification (GTDB taxonomy): domain Bacteria; phylum Bacillota_I; class Bacilli_A; order RF39; family UBA660; genus JAQUVS01. The sequence goes on along the minus strand of CAYMEJ010000051.1, from coordinate 2,891 downwards.
ATAGATGGTTGGCGTGGCGTTGAGGTTTCAACCGTTATAAATAAGAGTGTTTAATAGGAGGAAAATAATATGAATGCTGATATAATTTATGTTGCTGCTGATATGAAGAATAAAGCTAATGCTTTAAGAGAGTATGCAAAAAATATACAAACAAGTATTGCTCATATAATGGAGACAGTTAATACTTTTAATACTGCATGGACAGGAGCTGATGCATCTGCTTATGTAACTAAATTAACATCTCATATTGATGCAATGAATATTAAAATTGCTAGTATTAATAATTTTGCTGATCACTTAGATTTAGCAGCTAGTCAATTTACTGATGCAACTAAAACTAATATTGATGCAACTGGTAATATAGCAATATAATTTAAAGTAGCTTTTGCTACTTTTTTTATTGAACAAAAAAAGAGAATTTCTTCTCTTTTTTATTTTACATAAATTCATCTTCTAGAGTATCTAAAGGTTCTTCATCAATGAATTGACTCTTTAGCTCATAATCAATATTATGATAATCTCTAATACCTGTTCCTGCTGGTATTAATTTACCAATAATAACATTTTCTTTTAATCCAGATAAATGATCTACTTTTCCTCTAATTGCTGCATCTGTTAATATTCTTGTTGTTTCTTGGAATGATGCTGCTGAAAGGAATGAATCTGTTTCAAGTGATGCTTTTGTTATACCAAGTAATACTGGTCTACCAAGAGCTGGTTTTTTACCCTTAATGATTGCTTCTTTGTTTTCTTCTTTAAATTCATGGAAGTTAACAAGAGAACCTGTTAAGAATTTAGTTCCACCTGATTCCATAATTCTCATTTTTGAAATCATTCTACTTGCGATTACTTCAATATGTTTATCAGATATATCAACACCTTGTGAACGATATGTATATTGAACTTCTTTTAGTATGTATTCTTGAGTTGTAAGTGGATCTGTAACTGCTAATAATTCTTTTGGACTTATAGCACCTTCAGTAAGTTTATCACCTGCTTGTACTACAGCACCTTTTTCAACTCTTAATTTAGCTCCATAATTTGAAACATGTTCTTTAGTTTCAACATCATTTTGGATGCTAATTTTATATTTACCATGATCTTCAGTAATTTTAACAACTTTACCTTCAATTTCAGATACAGTAGCTTTTCCTTTTGGAATACGTGCTTCAAATAATTCTTGTACACGAGGAAGACCTTGAGTTATATCTTCTCCTCCTGCTACACCACCAGTATGGAATGTACGCATTGTTAATTGGGTACCAGGTTCACCAATTGATTGTGCAGCCATAATACCTACAGCTTCACCAGTTTCAACTAAGTTACCTGTTGCTAAGTTACGACCATAACACTTTTGACAAACACCATTAGGTGTACCACATGTTAAGATTGTTCTTATTTCTACTTCTTCGATTCCTGCATCTACTATCTTACTAGCAATTGATTCAGTAATCATTTGTAATTTATCTATTATTACTTCTTTAGTTTTTGGATTTATAACTTTCTTATTAGTAAATCTACCAACTATACGATCATATAAACTTTCAATAACTGCTCCAGATTTATCATTATAGAATGCTTTTACTAGAACACCTTGATCAGTTCCACAATCTTCTTCTCTTACTATAACATCTTGAGATACATCTACTAAACGTCTTGTTAAGTATCCTGAATCTGCAGTCTTAAGTGCTGTATCGGCCGAACCTTTACGTGCACCATGTGTAGATAAGAAGAATTCTGATACTGAAAGTCCTTCTCTAAATGATGATAATACTGGGATTTCTACTGACTCACCATTTGGTTTAGCCATTAATCCACGCATACCAGCAACTTGAGTAAATTGTGAAATGTTACCACGAGCTCCTGAGTGCATCATCATGAAGATTGGGTTTTCAATATTGTTATTTGCTATTTCTTGTAATTCGCTACTTACTACTTTTTTACAATCTTCCCAAGTTGCTACTACTTTTTCATAACGTTCTGTTTCTGTAATAAGACCACGTTTGTATTGTTTATTAATCATATCAACCATCTTTTGATGTTCATCAATGATTTTATCTTTATTTTCTGTTACAACGATATCACTAACTGATACAGTAATACCTGCTATTGTTGAATAGTAGAATCCTAAATCTTTTAAATTATCTAGGAATATTGATGTTTCAGTTGTTTTATAACGTTTAAACATTTGAGCTATTACTTTTTCTAATGTTTTCTTAGGGAATGGTTTTACTAGAGGCATTTCTTTGATTGCTTCTGGTATATTAGTTCCTTTTTCTAAGAAATATTTATTAGGTGTAATTTGTTGAATATTTTCATCTGTTGGTTCATTAACATATGGGAATGAATCTGGTAGGATTTCATTGAATTTTAATTTACCTACAGTAGTAATAAGGTATTTACCTCTTTGATCTTCTGTGAATAATTTATGTTTAAATGAATCTACTGGAATTGCAATTCTTGTATGAAGAGTAACTTCTCTTCTTTCATATGCCATTAAAGCTTCATTTGAATTTCTAAATATTCTTCCTTCTCCTTCAAGACCTGATTTTTCCATAGTAATATAATAATTACCAAGAACCATATCTTGTGATGGAGTAACGATTGGATCTCCTGATTTTGGATGAAGGATATTATTAGCACCTAGCATTAATAATCTAGCTTCTGCTTGTGCTTCTTCTGAAATAGGTACGTGAACTGCCATTTGGTCACCATCGAAGTCAGCGTTGAATGCTGTACAAACTAATGGGTGTAAACGAATAGCTTTTCCACCTATTAATATTGGTTCGAATGCTTGAATACCAAGTCTATGTAGTGTAGGTGCACGGTTAAGTAATACTGGATGTTCCTTAATTACTTCTTCTACTATGTCCCATACTAATGGATCTTGA
>CAYMEJ010000050.1:4721-6223 GCA_964389735.1 uncultured Muribaculaceae bacterium | reverse complement strand
ACTATTGGTCTTGGTCCTATTAAAGACATATCTCCAAATAGTATATTCAATAGTTGTGGTAATTCATCAAGTGAAGTCTTTCTAATAAATTTACCAACTCTCGTAATTCTTGGATCATTAGTTAATTTATAATTTTCTTCATATTCCTTTTTTTGTTCAGGTGTAAAATTATTAAGTAAACTTTGAGCATCTTTTACCATTGATCTAAATTTGTATAAGTATATTGTTTTACCATCTTTACCTATTCTCTTATGTTTAAAAAATACTGATCCTCTTGAATCTAGTTTAATTACTATTGCAAGTATAATAAATAATGGTGATAAAAGCAATAATAGTGTTGATGATACTAAAATATCAAAAACTCTCTTTGTAAATAAAAATAGATTTTTTCTTAAAGATACTCTTTCAGAGTATAAATTATACTCTTCTTGTCGACTTAATACACCTGTCATATTTGTAGACTCATGCATAAGCTTTTCCCCCTATAACTTCTTTTCCTAACTATTTCCATCAGGTTGTAAAAGTAGCTATAGGATACCACAAAATGCAAAAAAAAGCAAGAAAAATTGCTTTTTTAATAGAAAAATACAGTCATAATTATTGTTAAAACTTCTAATATTGTTAATAATGTATAAATAACCATTGGTATTTTTAAATCATTTATATTTTTTTTAAATGTTACTGAAATAAACATGATTGTACTTAACGATAACCATATTAAACTTACTAAAAATATAGGTAAATATTTTACTTCTACTTTATCTATTGCTACAACTGCAGATGACACAATAGAAAAACTTACTACTAAATTTATAATATTTAATCCAATATTTTCTAATCTCGAAAGTACTTGATTGGTTCTTTGTTTAGTTTCAAGATCAATTTTTTTTAATTGTTTTTGATGTAAATCTAATTTATTATTTAATTCTTTATTTTCTCTGTAATCAAATTAAATTCTTGATTTGTGTAATAATTACATAATATACGATATTTACTGCTTATTTTTGTTAATTTTATATTTATCTCTTTTGTCATTTCTCTTTCATCATATAATGATGAAATATAATCTATTAATTCTTCCATTTCTTTTAAAATATCTTTTACTTTATTTTCTATATTTTTATTAAAATCAATATTATTTATATCTAATTGCTCATATTTCAATATTTTTTGATCTAATTTATTTATAATTTCTTCATCAATTTTTGTGGTTTTTTCTTCAGCTATAGTTTTTATTTTATCTTTATCAGTTTTGAACGCTAATATTTTGTTACTTATATTACTATTACTATTGTTTTTCATTTTTATCTTCCATTAACTCTTTGAACCACAATTTAGTTTGTTCCTTATTAATATTTATATCATTTGGTATTGAATTTGGACTGTAATTTTTATTTATATTATACCATGGTGAATTTTCTCTATGTGTTAGTGTTACAAGTTCAAATGCTGTCATATTCCCAAAAAGCGAAAATAATACTTCAATTAAACTTTCATTAATC
>CAYMEJ010000050.1:0-4621 GCA_964389735.1 uncultured Muribaculaceae bacterium | reverse complement strand
CTTTCATTAATCTATTATCTATTATACTCATTTTATCACCTCAATATATTATTAACAACAATATATTAAATTTTCTCTTTAATTATATTTTTCTACAACTGCTAATTTTTCTAGTGCAGATGCTGCTGCTTCTTGTTCTGCTTCTTTTTTACTAGCTGCTATACCTGTACCTAATACTATTTCATCTACTACTACATTAACAGTAAACTTCTTATTATGTGCAGGTCCATCTTCTTTAATTACTATATATTCTAAACTCTTTTGTTCAGTTTGAACATATTCTTGTAATGAACTCTTATAGTCACTAAAGAACACTATATTAGGGTTTTCTATATAAGGTACTATTATATCTAATATTACCTTTTTTGCTTTCTCGAAACCTAAATCTAAGTATACTGCACCCATAAATGATTCAAATATATCTGCTAATATTACTTTTTTATATCTACCACCATCTGATTCTTCTCCATGACCTACTTTTACATATTCACTGAATCCTAAATCAGTAGCATATTTATAACAAGCATTTTCACATACATAACTTGCTCTTAATCTAGTCATATCTCCTTCTTTTACATTTAAATGATTATATAAGTAATCACTTAGAGATAATTCTAATACTGCATCTCCTAAAAACTCTAATCTTTCATAGTCAGTTTTTAAATGATTTTCATATACATATGAAGAATGTTGAAATGCAGATGTATAATATTTCATTTCTGTTGGTACTATTCCTAATTTTTTAAATAATTTATCCATGTTTATCACCACGTACATTATAACATTTTATAAAAAATTAGTATAGTGATTGATAAAATTATAAAAAAATAGTAAAATGGATACATGGTGATAATATGAAGAAAGTATTGATAGGAATTATTAAAGTTTATCAAAAAATTCCTGGTCCTTGGCATAATTATTGTCGTCATCAACCTACTTGTTCTAATTATGGTATAGAGGCAATTACTTACCATGGAGCATTTAAGGGTTCAATATTAACAATAAAAAGGGTTTTTAAATGTAATCCCTTAGGAACTAGTGGATTTGATCCTGTTCCTAAAGCAAAGGAGAATAAAAATGAAAAAAATTAGTTTAGTTATAATGATATTTGCTGTTGCAATATTATCTAGTGGATGTTTTAAAAGAGATTCTTTAGAGGGGATTGAGATAGTTACTACAGTATATCCTCTTGAATATATTACTAGTCAGTTATATGGAGAACATTCAGTAGTTAATTCTATATATCCTGATGGAACTAATACTAATACTTATAAATTAAGTAAAAAACAAATAAATGATTTTAGTGAAAAATATTTATTTATTTATAATGGTTTAAGTAGTGATAAAGATATTGCTATTAATTTTCTAGAAAAAAATAAAGATATGTTAATTATTGATTCTTCTAACGGAATGGAACTTACATATGGTAATGCTGAATTATGGTTAAATCCTTCTAATTTACTTATGATGACTCAAAATGTTAGAAATGGTTTAAAGGAATATATTACTAATAGTTATTTAGAAAAATCTATTGATTCTAATTATGAAAAGTTAAAAATTAAATTATCTGAGTTAGATGCTGAAATTAAATTAACAGTTGAGAATTCAGATAGAAAGCTTATAGTTGTCAATGATGATTCTCTTAAATTTTTAGAAAAATATGGTCTTACAGTTATTTCTTTAGATGATAGCATAGAAACTCCTAGTGATAAGACTATTCAAACAGTTAAAGGTTATATAGCAAATGGTTCAATTAAAAATATTATATTACTAGAAAATACTGATATAAATAAAACAGTTAAAAGTATAATTGATGATACTAAAGTTTCTACTATAACACTTAGAAATGCTACTAATATTACAGATACAGAAAGAGATACAAAATATACTTATGTTGATATAATTAATAAAGATATCGAATTATTAAAATCAGAAATATATAATTAAAAAAAAAGCACTTAGTGCTTTTTTATTGTGCTTTATCTATTCTATGTACCATAAAGTGATATTCATTGCCTAATACAAAAGTACCACAATATTGACATTCACCATTTTCATTAAATACTGTTGCTCTTCCACAATTAGGACATATTACTTGAGTACTTCTACTTCTTTTTCTTAATAGAGTCAATTTATATGAAGTAGTTACCTTCTTATCTTTAACTCCTCTTACTACTTCATTAGTATTAGAGTCTATTACATAATTATATGCATTTACTTTTAAAGTTACTATTAGCTTTTCAAATTCTTCACCTTCTGGTTTATAGTAATCTTTATTTATAGATATCATATTTACATCTTTAATTATATTTCTTTGATTTTGTTTTTTTAAATTATTTAATTGAATTAAATAATATTGATAAAAGTCTGGTGATAAGTATTCTTTTAATGTTAAGATATCAAAATTTGACCATGCTTCTTGAATATTTTTGTATACTACAAAGACATCATCTAATAATTTTTTATCTACTGCTGATACTTTTTTATTACCATATTTTGGATCACCACTAGTTATTACTTTTATAATTATTAGTGCAATAACTATAATTGCAATTATCATTCCTATTAATACTGGTATCATTTCTTCCATAATTATCTCCTATTTAATAAGTAAACTTGTAAATACAAATTCTACATTATCTTTATGATTAATAGTATGGCAGTATTCACATTCTTCATTTTCACTTATATCTATTGTTGCACCACAATTAGAACATTCTACAAGTACTTTAATATTGCTATCATCTAAGAATTTAACTATTGTAATTATATTATCTTTTTCTACTTTTCTTTGATCATTTCCTACTGTAATATTTTCACTTTCCGTATTAATAATATAATTTTTATATTTTGATACTAAACTAATTGTAATTATCTTTTTATCATTTATTTCTTCTACTGATAATAATCTTGTACTTACTATTTCTATATCTTCATATATTTGTTTTTCATTAGGTCCATATAGATTATTTATTAAATTATTATATTCATGATATAGTTCCATACTTAAATATTTTTTTACACCACTTAAGTCTTTATTTGTAATACCTTCATATAGTTTTAAATATATATTACTTACTTGTTCAATTAATTCTCTTGTATCTTCTTTTGTGTCTATCATATTAATCACCATCTATTACCTTTCTTTCAATTAGTGTTTCTTTTGCTAATACAAAGTCTGAATAATTATCTATTTTTGTATTACAGTATTCACATCTATTAGTATTAATAATACTTGATCCACAATTTGGACATATTTCATTTACTTCTCTATTTGTTTCTTTTATGAACACTAATTTATATGTAGATGCTAAGTTCTTATAATTACCTTTAATAATATTATTAGTTGTTTTATCTAAAACATAGTTTTTACATTTTATTTGTAAATACATTACTATTTCTATTTTATCTTTTACTTCTTTTATAGAAACAAACTTACTATCAAATAATTTAATATTGCTTAGTACACTTTGTTGATTCTTTGTTTTCATTGTATTAAGTGCTAAAGCATAGTACTTAAACATTTCATCTGTTACTAAGTACTTAATTGCTTTAATATTATCCATCATTAAGTTATTTTGAATAGTTTCATATACCTTAAATAATTTATCTTCATATAAGTCTTGATCATAATCTGGAATAATATTTCTTATTTCATTCTTATTTAATTTATTTTTTGGTAATACTCTTTTTTTAACTTTTTCTTTTGAGTAATTTGTTACTGATTCTGGTTCTTTTATTTCTAAAGGATCATCATATGAACCATAATATTGTCCAGTACTCATTTCTTTTAAAAATTCATCTTCATCAAATGATTCATTATTCTTTTTATGATTATTAATTATTTTTATAAGTACTATTAGAGCACCTAAACCACATATTACTCCTATTGATAATATTGGTAATATATCAATTATTCCACTTTTATTATCACTTTTTACTTTTACTTCTTCTTCTACTTCAACTGTTTCATCATCTTCATCCATATATATTGGGTTTTCTCTTAATGATCCTGAATAGTTTTTATTATAAGTTTTTTTAGTCATATCTCCTACTTCATTTTTATATTCTGTAGTTGAATATGTCCTAATATATTTTTCATATGTTGTTTCTCTACCTGGTGCATATCCTAATATTGCATGATCACCTATTACTACTAAAGGTAATCCTGTTCTTGTTAAATTATAATTATTTATTACAAAGTTATATAATGGTTCATTTTCTGATTCAAGAATTTTATATATTGAAATATTTGGATAATATCTTTGTAAGTTTTGTAGTTTTTCTTCAGCAGATGCACATTTACTACATCCAGTTTTATAAAACATATATATATTTACTTCATTTAATGCATAGGCATTTGTAGTAAATAAAAAAAACGTTATTAATAATACTAATATTTTTTTCATATTATCACTGTCTACTTTCTATTCTTTATAAATTCATTATAACATATATAGTTATTTTGATAAATAAAAAAAATAAAAAAAACATATTGTCATCTTCTTTTATATTTGATATAATCATATTGCTTACTTGAAATGGCGATGTAGCTCAGTTGGCTAGAGCGTCCGGTTCATACCCGGAAGGTCGTGGGTTCGACCCCCTCCGTCGCTACCAT
>CAYMEJ010000049.1:0-6390 GCA_964389735.1 uncultured Muribaculaceae bacterium | reverse complement strand
AGTAATATCTTCCTTTTTATAGTACTATCTACCTTGTCTAGCACCAATTACGATTACTAAAAGAATAAATAATACTAAGATAATTGCATAGTTGCTAGATCCACATGATGGTTGGTAGCAAGGACTATAATTGTTACCACATCCACATTGAGAACCTCCACCATAATAATACATATGTATACCTCCTTTTTAATTATCTAATATAGGTTATTCTAAAATGTAAAATAGTGTTATTACAAAAGTCTATTTTTAAATTATGAAACAAAAATTTCAAATATATGATATTATTAATAATAGAGAGGATTGGTAATATGCGTAAGATATTTAAAAATATGGATAAACCATTATTAATAATATCAATAATATTATTTGCATTTGGTTTAGTTATGATATTTTCTGCATCAAATGTAACTGCATACATGAAGTATAGTACTAATCCATATTATTATTTTATAAAGCAATTAATTGTTTTGGCATCTAGTACAATTGTTGGTATTATTATTATAAAATTCCATTCAAAGACATATAAATGGTTTTCATGGATGGGTGTGTTAGGTGTAATAGGATTATTATTATTTTTACTTGTTTATGGTAAATTAAAAAATTCTACAGCCAGTTGGATTGATTTAGGTTTTTATTCTTTGCAACCAAGTGAACTTGCTAAAATTGTAATTATTATTTGGATGGCAACTTTTTATGAAGAAAATAAAAAGAAATTAAATACTTATACTACAGCATTGTTCCCTATAGCAATGGCTTTAGTAATAATGGGATTGATTTTTGTACAACCAGATTTAGGTACATCTATTATTTTTGGTATAATAGTATTTTTCTTGTTTTTACTAGAACCAGTTGCAAAAGATATAAAAAAGAATATTATTTTATTTGTATTTGGTGCTGTTGCAGTTATGGCATTGGTGGTTGCTACTAGTGGAAGTAAATTAATTTCTGAAAGACAAATGAAAAGATTTGATTTCTTTGATCCTTGTTCTTCAGAAAAATTCTATGGTGATGGTAACCAGGTATGTAATGGGTATATTGCTATTAATAATGGCGGTTTAACTGGAGTAGGTTTAGGTAATAGTACACAAAAATACTTATATTTACCAGAAGCACATACAGATTTTATTTTCTGTATAGTAGTAGAGGAAACTGGATTAATAGGTGGAATTAGTATATTAATTTTATTCTTTATGTTAATAGGTAGAATATTAAAGATAGCAAAAGAAAGTTATAATGATAGAGGTAGTATTATATGCTATGGTGTTGCATGCTATATATTCTTACATATAATAGTCAATTTAGGTGGTGTATTTGGAATTATGCCTATGACGGGGGTTCCTTTACCATTCTTTAGTTATGGTGGTAGTTTTGCATTATCTTTGATTATTGCACTTACAGTAGTACAAAGAATAAACGTAGAAAATAAATTATATTCTGAAAGAAAAACTAAAAAAAGTAAGTAATTTAAAATTAAATTGTTAATAATCTCTTAGGAGGTTATTTTTTATGGAAAAAATAAAAGAATATATTAGTAAATATAAAATATTTATAATTGGAGGTCTATCTATCATATTAGTAATAGGAAGTTATATTTATATTAATTGTATAAATAATGATGGTGAGATTGAAAAGGAAAGTTTTTCAATTGGTAAAGTTGAAAAACAGGATACTAAAAAAGAAGACAAACAGGAGGTAAAAAAACATTTTACAATTGATATAAAGGGTCAAGTAAATAATCCTGGTGTTTATAATGTAGAAGAAGGTTTAGTAGTTAATGATGTTATTAAATTAGCTGGAGGACTTAATAAATATGCTGATACTAGTGTTAATAATTTAAGTAAGAAAGTAATTGATGAAATGGTTATAATTATTTATAGTAAGAATGAAGTTAAGAATTTTACTAAAGTAAAAGAACAGGAACAAATTAAACAAGAAAAATGTGTAGAATCTAATATTAGTACTAAAAATGATTCTTGTATAAATAATGATATAACTAATGATAGTAAACAAGGAAATAGTGTTATTAATATTAATACTGCAGATGTTTCAATGTTAACATCTTTATCAGGAATAGGAGAGTCTAGAGCTGAGGATATTATTAGTTATAGAAATCAAAATGGTTTATTTAAAACAATAGATGATTTAAAAAATGTAAAAGGTATTGGAGATACTTTATTTGATAAGATTAAGGAAAGTATTACTATCTAATAAACCTTTTATAATATTTTTATCAATTTCTGTATTATATGTTTTATATATAAATTGTTTTTATAATGTTAAGAGTAAGTATAACAATGGAGAAAATAGTATCACTGGTAAAATAATAAGTATAAAGATAGATGGTGATAAATTAAATATTGTTGTAAAAGGTAAGGAAAAAATAATTGGTTATTATAAATTTGAAACAGAAAATGATCTAAATTTTTTTAAAAACAATTATAAGTATGGTGATTATATAAAAGTTGTTGGAGAAATATGTGATCCAAATAGAAATACTGTTCCTAATGGTTTTAATTATAGAAATTACTTATTAACAAAGAAAATTTATAAAACGATTGAGATAAGTTCTATTGAAAAGATAAAAGATAATAGTAATTTATTTTACTCATTAAAGAATATTATTATTAACAGAATTAATTCATTGAATAATTCTTCTAGATATTTACATACTTTTATACTTGGAGATAATAGTTATTTAGATGGGAATGTATTAGAAAGTTATAGAAGTAATGGTATTAGTCATTTATTTGCCATATCTGGAATGCATATTTCATTATTAAGTGCAATTTTAATTAATATTTTAAAGAAGTTTAATATTTATGAAGTAAAAAGATATATTATTGTGAATATATTTCTTTTTATTTATATGTTTTTAGTTGGTATGAGTGCATCTGTTACTAGAGCGGTTTTCTTTTTCTTTTTATTATCAATAAATAAAATTTTCTATTTTTATATTAAACCTATAAATATATTTTATTTAGTTTTAGGAATAGTATTATTTATTAATCCATTTATTATTTATGATGTTGGATTTCAATTTTCTTTTATGATAAGTTTCTTTTTATTAAGTTTTCAAAAGTTTCTAAATAGTAAAAATTATTTTGTTGGATTAATAAAAGTTTCCTTTGTTTCTTTTATTGCAAGTTTACCAATATGTATATATAGTTTTAGTAAATTTAATTTATTAAGTATTATTTATAATATGTTTTTTGTTCCTTTTGTTTCGGTAATATTATTTCCTTTATCTCTTTTGACATTTTGTATACCTTTATTGGATAATATATTATCATTTTTATTATTTTTATTGGAAGAAAGCAGTTTATTTATTAGTAAGTTTGATTTGTTTATTTTTATAATGAAAAAGCCAAATATTGTAATTGTATTTTTATATTTGTTGTTTGGATACTTAATATTAAGAATAAAGAAAAAATATATAATAATTATTTTATATTTGTTATGTTTAATAATTCATTATAATTATAATTTAATATTTAAAGATAATTATTTATTGATGATTGATGTTGGTCAGGGTGATTCAATATTGTTACATTCAAATAATAAAAATATGTTAATTGATACAGGAGGAAAGAACTCATTTAGTCAAGAAGATTGGCAAATTAGAAGAAATAGGAGTACTATTTATGGAAAGAATATTGGACCTTTATTAAAATCTTTAGGTATTAGAAAGTTAGATTATTTAGTAATTACACATGGTGATATGGATCATATAGGAGAATCATATGAATTAGTAAATGATATAGATGTTAATTATGTATTATTTAATAAAAATAAATACAATTATAATGAAAAGAAATTAATTGATTTGTTAAACAAAAAAAATATTAAATATGGTAATGATTTAAAAAAACTTAAATGTGGTAATTTTATAATTGAAAGTATAAATACTGATTTAATAGATGAAAATGATAGTAGTATTATTTTTTATGTTTTTATAAATAATAAGAGAATAATGTTTATGGGAGATGCAAGTGTAAAGAGTGAGAACTATATAATGAAATATTATGATTTAGGAAATATTAATATATTAAAAGTCGGACATCATGGCTCTAATACCAGTACAAGTGAAAAATTTTTAAAGAGGGTAAATCCTGATATTGGATTAATATCTGTAGGATTAAATAATAGATTTGGACATCCTAGTGATAAAATTGTTAAATTATTAAAAAAACATAATGTAAAAACTTATTTAACAAGTGTAAATGGGAGCATATTAATAAATATGGAAAAAAGTGTATCAATTTCCTTATTTTCTACATAATATATATTATAACGTCACTAATTAGTTGACGTTTATATAGATGAGGACTTAAAAAAAGTTCTCTTTTTGGTTATTTTTGTGTTATAATTGAAAAAGGTTAGTAATAGTTTACTTATAAGAGGTGTCAAAATGAACTTTAATAAATATAGTGATGAAGAATATTTAAATATCACTAATGATATATTGAATCATGAAGAATTTGCTAAATTAAAAAATATTGTTCATCATGGTTTAAATAGATATGATCATTCAAATAGGGTGGCAATCATTTCATATAAAATTGCAAAATTTTTAAAATTAGATTATAGAAAAGTAGCTAGAGGTGCTTTATTACATGATTTCTTTTTTGAAGAAAATGAAAATAAGTTAAAGAAAGAAAGAGCAAAAGTATTAGTTAAACATCCTAGTTATGCTTTAGATAATGCTAGTAAATATTTTTCATTATCAGATGAAGAGAAAAATATAATTGAAACACATATGTTTCCAGTAGCGCCTAAAGTTCCAAAATATGTATCTAGTTGGTTAGTAGATATTGTTGATGATGGGGTATCTATTTATGAAAAGACTTATTCTGTTAGAAAAGAATTATCAGCATGTGCAATATTTCTAATAACATTTATGTCAAATTATATAAGATAGTATTAAAAAGTTACATTTGGTAACTTTTTTTATGTTATTATATGTATATAGTAGGTGAGAGTATGATAAATATATATATTTATGTTTCTATATTGGTTATATATTTATCAATATGTGGATTATTAAAAAAGGCTGGGTATAATTGGTATTTAGGATTAATCCCAATTTATAATTTAGTATTATTATTTAAAGTATTAGAAATACATCCTATAATTATTTTTGTTATTGGAATATTATTAATTGTATTAGAAGATAGATTATTTATATTTATTACTTGTTTAATGATATTGCCATTTATTATATCTGATGCATATGGAGAAAATATTTTAATTGGATTAGGTATATTATTTTTACCAATAATATTTTTACCATTACTAGCATTCAAATTAGGTATATATGACTACAATAGTGGAAGTGAATTGTTTACTAAAGATAATAAATTAGTTAATAGTATTCTAGAGACTAAATATGATAATGGTGGTGATAAAGTATGACTTTTTTTAAGAAAAAAGGAAATATTATTTTATCAATAATACTATTAGGATTATCTTTTTATCTATATATAAATTATTTTAGATTAGTAGATGGAAATTCTTTAATTGATAAGAAGAGTATTCAATATGTAAATGATTTATATATGTCTGATGGAAGAATATATAATGGCTTTTTAAATGAAAAAGAACAAAAAATGTATATGTTATTACTTGATAATGCTAAGAAACAAGAAAATAATTTTGATATTGCTATAAGTAATGATTTATGTGCAGATTATAGTGAATGTTTTGATCTTCTTAGTAAGGCTCATTATTCAATATTAATAGATCATCCTGAATTAATATCTTATTCTAGATATTCTGCAGTTTATAAAGATTCAGTTGTAAGAGTTAGTATTGAATATGCTGTTCCTTTTAAATTTTTAACTTACTTTAGTACTTTTAGAATAGAAAGAATAATTGATGAGATAAAATATGATACAAAAAATATGACTGATAAAGAAAAAATAAAGTATGTATATGAATGGGTTAGTAAAAATAATAAATATGATACAGTGTTTACATCAATGTCAAAGAATCAATCAATATATAATGTATTTTTAAAACATAATGCAGTGTGTGCGGGTTTTGCAAAAGCTAGTCAAGTAATATTTCAAAATATAGGAATAAAATCTTATATAGTTATAGGAGAGACTACTGGCGCACATATGTGGAATATAGTAGAAGTGGATGGAAAATATTATAATTTTGATTCAACAGTAGGTGTTAGTTATCAGAAGTATGATAATTTATTTTATAGTGGACTTAATCAAAAGTTTTTATTAGGAAATAAAAACTCTAATCCTGAGTACTATCCAAATCTTGCAAGTGATGAAGGTTTAATAAATTAATAGTAAAATTATTTTAATTGTAGTATAATTCTATTATTGGTATATGTCCTCGTAGCTCAGCAGGATAGAGCAATCCCCTCCTAAG
>CAYMEJ010000048.1:0-6518 GCA_964389735.1 uncultured Muribaculaceae bacterium | reverse complement strand
AAATAAGCCTTTTATTTACACTATTATTTACACTATTATTTATGCATATATCTTCTATATCTAGAATGATTACTTTCAAACTTAGCTACACGATTTCTAACATCACCAATATGCGCAGTATAATCAGAATCTTTAGCATTTTGCTCTAATAACCCTCTTTTATTTATTTCATTTACTACAGAATTAGTAATTTGAAGTATTAAATCTTCACTACCTTTTCTAATAAATGGAAAAATTACAGGTTCATCTTTAATAGATTCAAACTTTTTATAATAATTATCCAGTAATCTATTTTTTAAATCTTCATCCTCAAAAAATAATAATTCTTTTACATTTTTTAAATCACTTACATTTTCTGTATCAGAAAGCATTCCGTACGTTTGAACAATTTTTGATTTAAGTGCTTTTAAAACTGCAAATATATCTTGAGCCTTAACTTTTTCATCTTCTTTAATAACGTGTAATTCCATTTTTTCATCAATTCTTTTAGCTAACTTAGAACAATTTTCTTGATCTAATTTTAATAAAATTACTATCATTTTTTTGTTTTTAACAATATCTTCTTCATTAAGTAATACTAAAGCTTTTCTATATTCAGTATACTCTTCTGAAGTCCATTCACCAGTCATTACTTTAGCAATCATTAAACTAAATATATCTATAACTTCTTTTTTATTAGTCATTTCTTGGTCTACTATTTTATATGAATTTATTTTTCTTAAATCAAGTGGAATATTGGTAAAAGAGTTAAATTCTTTTCTTTTATTCATATTATTTCATTCCTCTCATACTTAAATCTCTATTTTTTAATATTTGTTTATCTCTTTGTTCAGCTAAAAGTGCATTTAATTTATTATCTGTTTTACATGCATTACTCATATTTATACTTTTATTACAATTATCAAAATCATTAATCATATATTCGACAGTATGTTCTTCTACATAATCAATCACTTCATCAATATATCTATATCCTCTTATACCGCTAAATTCCATTTCAGCTTTTTCAACAAGTGCATCCTTATATATTGTTTCACTTTCAACCATTTTTTTAGTATCATCAAATCTATTTGCATCTACATCAAAAAAATCTTCTCTAGTTTTACCAGAATATACCATTTCTCTAACTGTTCTACCAATATTAGAAAAATTTCTTTTATAAATAGAAGCAACTACTTCAACAATATTATTATCACCAAAATTAGCATTACTAATTATTTCATTTTTAAGATTTTCTTCTTCATTTATAAGTCCAATAATAGAATCGATATTATCTAATAAAAATCTATTACTCATTCTATTAAGACTTTTTCTAATAAGTTGATATTCTTTTTGTTCTATACCAGAAATACTAATACCTTTAATTAATTTAGCTAAACAAATTATTTCTTCTTGAGTTATCTTTCTAGGAAATGTTTTCCCTTGAAATGCTCTTTCAATTTCCTTTTCATCTTCTATATCTTTTACTTTAAGTGGTAATAACAAACTAATATTTTTTTTAAACGAATACATATAAACCCCTCCATACACAAAGTATGTGTATTATACCACAAACAAAAAAAATAGTCAATAAAATCAACTATTTCTTAGTATATTCCTTCATTAATTTCTTAGTTTTATTATTCTCCTTCTTTGTTGCTTTATCAAGTTTAGAATAAGTAGTAGACCTACCAGTTACGTATATCTTTGGCATTTTATCTAATGTATTTTCAATTGATGATTTATGTAATATAACATTATCATCCTTTTTCTTCATTTCTACTTTTATAGTACCTTTCTTACTCATCTTATCACCTACTAATTATTTATTTTCTTATAATAATAATTAATTATTGTAAGTATCACTATTCCAACTCCAAAACCAGCACATACATCAGTTAAATAATGAACATTTAAATATATTCTACTAATCATTGTTAAAAATATTAATAACAATAATAATATAATACTAATATTCTTTACTTTATTATTCTTTGCATATTTTCTAATTAATATAATAATAAATCCATATATTATTACACTCATACATGCATGACTACTTGGAAAACTATAACTTATTTCATTCACTAAAGGTAAATCAGGTCTATCTCTTCTTACTAATAACTTAATAATATTATTAATTAATAAACCACTACCTACTGCTATTATATATAAATATATTTCTTTTATAGACTTTTTTTTATATAAAAAGAAAAAAATAAATATACTTATAATACTAATACCAATAACAGACATTATATTAGTAACAGCTAACAAGAAATTAAATAATTTATCATTATTAAAATTATCTTTTAAATAAATCCCTATATTATCAAATGATTCATAATTATCAGTTAATAATAAAATAGTCATTATAATAAATATAATAATTCCTAATATTGCAACTTTTCTATTGTTTGACATAATATCACCTTACAAAATTATATCATTTTTTCACAAAATATACACATTTATATGTATAATATTAATTAAAGGAGAAATATTATGAAGATTTTAGTAGTAGATGATGAAGAACTAATAAGAGATGTAATTAAAGAATATTCTATATATGAAGGTTATGAAATATTAGAAGCTAATGATGGTATTGAAGCTCTTTCTATTGCAGAAAAAGAAGATATTGATTTAATTATATTAGATATAATGATGCCTAAACTTGATGGTTTTTCTACATATAAAGAAATAAAAAAGAAAAAAAATATTAAAACTATTATCCTATCAGCTAGAAGTGATGAATATGATAAATTATTTGCATTTGAATTAGGTGCTGATGATTATATGACAAAACCTTTTTCTCCAAAAGAATTAATAGCAAGAATAAAAGCAGTATCTAGAAGAGTTGATATTGTAGAAGATAAGTTTACTTATGAAACATTACAAGTAGATTTTAAAGGTCATACTATTAGTATTAATAATAAAGAAATAAAAGTAACTCCTAAAGAATATGAAATATTATGTTATTTAATAAAAAATAAAAACATTGCCATATCAAGAGAACAAATATTAAGTGAGATATGGGGATATGATTTCTTTGGAGATGATAGAACTATAGATACCCATATAAAAATGTTAAGGAATAATTTAGGAATATATAGAGATTTAATAATAACTGTAAGAGGAATGGGATATAAACTTGAAATTAAATAAAATTAAAAAAAATAGTATTAGTAAAAAAATATGGTTATACTTCATTATATTTTCAGTATTAATACTAGCATTCCTATGGTTATTCCAAGTTACTTTTTTAGGAACATATTATAAATGGGTAAAAACAAATGAAATAAAAAAAGTTGTAAATAAGATTGAAGATGAATACAAAGAAGATGACTTTTTAGATAAATTAGATCAATTAACTTTTAATACTGGTATGTGTATAGAAATAGCAGATGCTACTACTCATCTAACCTATTCTACCGATAGTATGGATAGAGGATGTCTAATAGGTCCTAGAATGGACTTCTATAAAAATGATTTTATTAATAGTAATACATCTTCTAAACAATATGAACTAAAAAATCCTCGTTTTGATAATAAGACATTAATATATGCAACAAAACTAGATAATAATACATATGCATTTATTAATACATCTTTAGAAGCAGTTGATTCAACTGCTAATATATTAACTAGTCAATTACTATATGTTACAGGATTAGTATTAATATTATCTTTTGTAATAGCATTCTTCTTATCAAAGAAAATATCAAAACCTATTGAAAAAATAAATAATTCAGCCAAGAAATTAGCAGATGGTGATTATGATATTATCTTTACTATTGATGAAGATATAGATGAATTAAACGAATTAACAAGTACCCTAAATTATGCAAGAGATGAATTATCTAAGACAAATGAACTAAGAAAAGATTTAATGGCAAATGTCTCACATGATTTAAAAACACCTCTAACAATGATAAAAGCATATGCAGAAATGGTAAGAGATTTAACATATAAAGACAAAAATAAAAGAGAAAAAAATCTAAATGTCATTATAGAAGAAACAGATAGATTAAATAACTTAGTAAACGATATATTAGATTTATCAGTAATAGAATCTAATTCTTTAAAATTAAACGAAGAAGAATTTAATCTTACTATATTAATTAAAAATATATTAAAAAGATATGAAATATTTAAAGAAAAAGAAAAATATGAATTTATTTTTAATTATGATAATGAAATAAATATATATGCAGATGAACATAAAATAGAACAAGTAATATATAATTTAATTAATAATGCTATTAACTATACTGGTGATGATAAAAAAATATATATTAATCAAATTGAAAATAATAAAGAAATAAAAATAGAAATAAAAGATACTGGTATAGGAATAGATAAAAAAGATATTCCATTTATCTGGGATAAATATTATAAGTCAGATAAAAAACATAAAAGAAATGCTATTGGAACTGGTCTTGGTTTATCAATAGTAAAAAATATATTAAAATTACACAATTACAAATATGGTGTTAAATCAGAAAAAAATAAAGGCACTACATTCTATTTCATAATAAATAAAAAAGAAAATGAATAATCATTTTCTTTTATATTGTTTCTATTTCTTCTTCTTTTTCTTCTTTTAATTCTTTTAACTTTTCTACTTCCTTCTCATTACCAGATAAAAAGCTAAGTCTATGTCTAGAACTACCTTTAGTAAAACGACTCTTCTCAATAGTAGCAGCACCTATATTAGCAACTATTGCTCTTTCTTTTAATCTTCCATTCTTATGAGAAATAATACAAATTAATAATAATATTATTGGAACTCCAAATATTAATAATAAATTTCCATCAAATATATCACCTGGTTCAAAGAACTTATACCAAAGCATAAATCCAACATTAAATAATGTAAATATAATAGATGGTATTGAATAATTAATTCTTATTTTTCTAATATTCTTATCATTTACTTTAAAAGAATTCATTATAAAAATAATTGGTACTAAACTATAAGCTACTAATAATAATACTGCAAACAATTTAAAATTCATACTAACATCCATATTATCATCATCCTTTACAATAAAAATATAACACTCTTTCATTTAATAATCAACTTATTATCACAAAAAATTCACATTACATAGATAAACTTATATACATAAGAAAGGAGAATTATATTTATGTATATAATTAAAAATGCTTGGAAAAGCATAGTTAGAGGAAAAGGAAGAAATATTCTAATAGGTATAATTATTACTATGGTAACCATTGCATCATGTGTAGCACTTGCAATTAATAAATCAGGTTCTACATTAGTAAATAGTTATAAAAGTTCTAATCCATTAGAAATAAGTTTTCAATTAGATCCATCATCATTAAGAAATGCTACTGATGAAGAAAAAGAAGCATTTGAAAGTTTAACAGTAGATATGATTAAAGATTATGGTAATTCCACTTTAGTAAGTGATTATTACTATACATTAGAATCAAGTCTTAATTCTAGTGATATAGAAGCAATAGATTACTCTACATTAGAAATGAATAATAATGATGAAGATTCTAATAGACCAGATAATAGTAAAATGAAAATGAATACTGGAGATTTTAGAATAACTGCATACTCAGATTTTTCATATTTAGAAGACTTTATAAGTGGTACTAAAAAAATAACTGAAGGAAGTATGATAGAAAAAGATAATGAAGATAATTCTATTGTAATTAGTAAAGATTTACAAGAAGAAAATGACATTAAATTAAATGATACTATTACCTTCTATGATCCAGAAGATGAAGATAAAACTTATGAATTTAAAGTTGTAGGAATATATGAAGATAATTCCAATGTAGAAGAAAACTCTTTTGCAGGAATGAATTCAATGAATTCTAGAAATCAACTTTATACTAATTTAACTTCACTTAATAAAATATTAGAAAATAAAGATGAAGAAGAATCTACTACATCAAAAAGAATGATGAGTAGAAATGGTTTAAGTGCTAAATTTTATTTAAAAAATAATAGTGATTTAAGTAAATATGAAGATGAAGTAAGAGAAAAAGGTTTAAGTACATATTACTCTATTACTACTAATGAAGATGAAGCAACAGAAAACTTAAAACCTATAGAAAATATAAGTAACTTCTCTATTACATTCTTAGTAGTAATATTAATAGTTGGAGCAACTGTATTAGTAATAATTAACATGATTAATATTAGAGAAAGAAAATATGAAATAGGAGTATTAAGAGCAATTGGAATGAGTAAATTAAAAGTAACTCTTCAATTAATATCAGAAATATTTATAGTTTCTATGATATCTCTAGTAATAGGTACTACTATTGGTACATTATTATCTCAACCTACTGCTAATATGATGCTAAAGAATGAAATAGATTCTTATACTAAAGAAGCATCTAATATTCAAAATAATTTTGGTAATGGAAACTTTGATAGACCTAGTATTGGTAATATGAATAATCCAATAAAAGAAATGACTTCTAAAACAGATTATATAGATTCATTAAAAGTTAGTATCGATATAATAACAGTATTAGAATTAATGTTAGTAAGT
>CAYMEJ010000047.1:0-6601 GCA_964389735.1 uncultured Muribaculaceae bacterium | reverse complement strand
CCATATGTTGTATTACTATCTAATAAACTTTTTGTAATATTACCAATTTGTTGACCAGTTAGTTCTTCATCACTACTATCAACAATACTTTTATTTTTAATACTATCAATTGTATCATTATTAATTCTTATTCTACCAGAAATTACAGACAATAATAAAATTAGCACCAAACAAATTATTGTTGCTATAGAATACAATATAATGGAAACTGCAAATCCCTTATTATTAATTCTCTTCATATTATCCACCTAGTATAATTATATATCAAAAAGCAAAAAAAACAAAGTACTTATTTACTTTGTCTTAAAAATTTTTACAAATTTATATCCATACTTTTTTTCTTTATCTAAATATAAATTCTTATATTCATTTAATTCTAATCCATTTTCATATTCACATACTACTAAAGCATCTTCATTTAATAAATTATTATCTACTAAAAACATTAATATATCTTCAATAAACATATATTTATATGGTGGATCAATAAATACTAAATCAAATTTAATATTATTATCTATAAAGTAATTTAAAGCCTTCTTATAATCACAATTTAATACTTTAGCATTATCAATAGAAAAATTCTTTATATTCTTATTAATTACATTAACTGCATCAATACTCTTATCTACAAAATAACAGTATTCTCCACCGTTACTTATAGCTTCAATACCTAAATTACCAGAACCTGCAAATAAATCTAATATAGTACGTTCTCTTATATAATTTTGAATAGAAGAAAATATACTTTCTTTAACTCTATCCTGTGTAGGTCTAGTACCATCTAAATTATATCCAAGTATTTCTCTACCTTTTAAATTACCACTAATAACTCTCATCACTGCAACTCTTTTCATCAATTATGCTTTTTAATTTACTATTAATATTTAATATTAAAAAATTAACATCAGCTTCTATTTTTTTAAACTCTTTATAATTATCATTTAAAAATAACTTCTTATTTAATTCTTTATATTCATTTGAATAGATATTATCACTATACTTCTTTATTTCATCTAAATCTTTCTTTAATTCTTCATCTTTATAAATATTTTCTTTTACTATATCTAATCTCTTAATTAAATCACTATTATCAAGTACATTTATTAATTTATCTATTTCTTCAATTAATTCTATATTCATATTATCACCATCTAAATTATATCAAATCTAATTCAATATATCTATAAAAGAACTAAGCATTTCTATTTTTTTAGAAAAATCCCTTACCTTATCTTCAGGATTTAATTTATATTCTTTTTTCATTTCTTCTTCTATTTCATATATACTTAATGGATTTCTATTTAATTCTTTATACCAATAAGAATGTCTTTTTAAATATTCATTTAAATAAAAATTATTTTTTATTCTATATTGAACATCTACTCTCATTAATCTTCAAATCTCCTATACATAGGTCTAGGATTATATGCATTATTAAAATTATTTGTTCTTTTATTCATACCAATATCTTGAAGTAATCCCACTGCTTTTTGAACCCCATCTATTCCTTTTTTAACAGAATCTACATCAACATTTTTAATCATATTAAATATTTCTTTTAAAGAAGTATCTCCTACTTGAGAAGTTGTTTTAGTAGTTGTAGTTTCTTCTTTTAAATACTTATCCCAAGCATCATTACTTTCTCCATATAAATCATATATTTCATAAAACTTTTGCCAAGTCATAGTATTATTATTTACATATGTAATTAACTTAGGATTCTTAGATACAAAACTTTTAAAATCTTCTTTAGACATAATATCACCTAATAAATATTATGCATAAGTATTAATAAATGTGCTAATATTTTAAAGATAAAACCTTTTCTTCTATTTCTTGTATACCTTGATTATTCATTCCAACACCATAATATTCTAATAAAGTATTTATATCAGTCTTATTTCTAAATACTTTATTAACTAAATATTTCATTTTCTTTGGATCTTCTTTATATCTATCAAATAATAAAAGTGAATACATATCTGCAACAATATAACCATATACTCTATGTTCTTTATATATCCTTTTACTATTATCTTTTTCTTTTAAATTATTAAAATAACTTTTAATATCATTCTTAAGTAACCATAATTGATTAGATTCATGAGCATCATAATAACTAAATTTATCATTTTCTGAAGAATTATCTCCTACTGCAATAGTCCTAAATAAATATGGAAACAATTCATTATAATGATAAGGAAAATCATATGCAGGTAAGTTTCTATACATCAAAGCATGAGTATATTCATGAATAGCTATAGTAGCATCATCAATAGTATTATAACTTTCTAATAAAATATTATAATCTATTGGATTACCTTCTCTATCATATATAACTGTAGTAACAGGCATATCTATTTTATCTGATATAAATGTTTTCTTTTCTAATTCCTTAATAAATTCATCATATCTACCATTAAACATATTAGAAAAGAAATCATTTAATATGTTATCAAGATCAATACTATCTATTTTTTTCATACAAATATTATATTTTACTATTTCCTTAGAATTTAATATTTCACTTATTTTAGTTAAAGTAATAAAAGGAGGTAAATTATACATGTTTTCATAATTAATATTAAAGTTCAATGATTTTAAATTATCTATATCAGTTGTAAAGTTAGTCATAAATATACCTCCTTAATAGTTATGTATTATAACATAAAAAAACAAAGAATAAAACTATTCTTTGTTTAATCTAGAAAATCATCTATTGTCATTAATCTATCATCTATTTCTTTTAAAGATATTTTTGGTTTCTCATTTGGTTTGTTTTCATTAACAACAATCTTTTCTATTAATTCATCCTTTTTCTTTAATTCTTGTAATTTATAAGCATCTTTTATATCATGTTTAGAAATACTTGAACCAGTTGAATATCTATCCATAATAGCAATCTCAGTATTCTTAACTATATTAATTTCAGGATTTTTAATACCTATATAATCTTTACTATCGATTACAAAAGATTTAATTACTTTATATGGATTAGTTTTAACTTCTCTAAGTACTAGAAGTCCTCTTCTAGCACGTGAAGATTTTTCAAATTCACTTAACTTAACTCTTTTAGCTGTACCTTTATTAGTAATAACAGTTAAATATTCATGATTAAATGCATCAAAGTTAGAAGTACTTACTACATAATCATCTTTTAAGTTAATTGCTTTAACACCACTAGTTTTAAGCCCTACAGGAGGAACATCACTAATATCAAACCATAATCCATATCCATTATATGTAGATATAAATATATTATTATATTTAGTAATAAATGCATCTGTTACTAAATCGTCATCTTTTAATTTCATACATACTATTGGTTTAGAATATCTAGATACTTGGAATTCATTTATTAATGAACGTTTAATCATACCATTTTTAGTAACCATAGTAATATATTTATTTTCATTAAAGTCTACTATTGGAATAACACTTATTATTTCTTCTTTTTCTTCAAGTTTAATTAAATTAGAAATATGTTTACCTAAATCTTTCCATTTTAAATCTGGAATAGTATGTACAGGTACATATAAATAATTACCTAAATTAGTAAACATTAATAAAGTATTTAATGTATTAAGTTCAAATAATCCTAAAATATAATCATTATCTTTCATACTAGATTCATCAGTAGATGCTTGATAACTTCTAAAACTAGTTCTCTTTACATAACCATCTTTAGTAACTAATACTATAACATCCTCTTTAGGAATCATTTCAGTTTCATCTATCTTTATTTCAGTTATCTCATCTTTAATATCTGTTTTTCTTTCAGTAGCAAATTCTTTCTTAACTCTTCTTAATTCATCCTTCATAACACCTTTTAATGCTTCAGGATCAGATAAAATCTTTTCAAGTCCTGCTACTACTATTCTTAAATTAGCAAGTTCTTCTTCTAATAAAGTAACATCAGTATTAGTTAATTTATATAATTGTAATATTACAATAGCTTCAGCTTGTATTTCAGTAAAAGTAAATTCTTTTACTAAATTTTCTTTAGCATCAACTTTATTCTTACTAGCTCTAATTACTCTTATTACTTCATCAAGTATTGATAAACATTTAATTAACCCTTCAACAATATGAAGTCTTGCTTTAGCATGATCTAAATCAAATTGAGTTCTCTTAGTAACTACTTCTTTTTGATGTCTTATATAAGCATCTAATATATCTAAGATACCCATTAACTTAGGTCTTCTATTATCTATTGCAATCATATTAAAATTATATGATATTTGTAAATCGGTATTTTTTAATAAATAATTAAATATTACATCTTTATTAGCATCTTTCTTTAAATCAATAGCAATTCTTAATCCATCTCTATCAGATTCATCTCTTACTTCTAAAATACCATCTAATTTTTTATCTATTCTTATTTCATCTATTTTTCTAACTAATAAAGCTTTATTTACTTCATATGGTATCTCAGTAATAATAAGTGCAAATTGTTTACCTTTTTCTTCTTCAAAATAAGTTCTAGATCTAACAATTATTTTACCTCTACCAGTTTCATATGCACTTCTTATTCCATCTATTCCTTCTACAATACCACCAGTAGGAAAATCAGGTCCTTTTACAATATCCATAATTGTTTCAAGTCTACAATTAGGATTATCTATTCTCTTAACAGTAGCATCTATTATTTCTCCTAAATTATGAGGAGGAATATTAGTAGCATATCCAGCAGATATACCAGTAGTTCCATTAACTATTAAATTAGGAAACCTTGCAGGTAATACAGTAGGTTCCAAAGTAGTATCATCAAAGTTAGGTGCAAATATAATAGTATTCTTATCTATATCTTTTAATAATTCATTACTTATTTTAGAAAGTCTTGCTTCAGTATAACGATAAGCAGCCGGACTATCACCATCAATACTACCATTATTACCATGCATATCAATATATGGATGTTTTAACTTCCAATCTTGGCTCATTCTAACCATTGCTTCATATATAGAAGAATCTCCATGTGGATGGTAATTACCTATAACATCCCCAACAGTTTTAGCACTCTTTCTATATCCTCTATCATATGTATTCTTTTCCTTAAACATAGAATAAAGAATTCTTCTTTGAACAGGTTTTAATCCATCTCTAACATCAGGAATAGCTCTATCTTGAATAATATACTTAGAATAACGACCAAATCTTTCGCCCATTATTTCTTCTAATGAATATTCAAATATCTTATCAATTACCTCTTCTGTTACTTTTTTCTTTGCCATATTCTCAACTACTTTCTAATTTGTAATACTACTAATATAATAATTATCTATATTATCACTAATCTTATCTTCAATTTCCATTCTTAATTTATTATAAACTTCTAAATATAAATTAGTTGTTTCTCTAACAGAAATAAAAGCTTTACTTTTACTCTTATTTATTCTTTCTAATATTAAACCCATATATTTAACATTAAGAGCAGAATGATATATTCTAGTTTTAACTAATTCATCTATCTTATCTCCAAAATTAACTATATCAATTGTATCCTTTAAATGTTGATGTGTATCATTATCTCTATTAATAATTGAACTTAAACAATCAAACTTTGTATAATCCATTTCATACTTAGAAATAGCTTCATCAATATCATCTACATCTATTTTTTTAATAAAACTAGGAAATACTAATGCTACTTGTTCTAAAGTATCTTTATATAAAATTGATGTAATATCATCTAATTCAATTTTCTTAATATCTAATAAATAATAAATAGTTGCACCATATTTACTAAATTCCTTTAATAAGTTGTATGCATCATCACGTTTTAAGGCCATACTGCAACCCTCTTTCTACTATATTTGATAATTATCTTCCAAAGAAAATTCTACATTTTCTTCTATCCATTCTTTTCTAGGTTCTACCTTTTCTCCCATTAGTACACTTACTCTTTTTTCTGCTAATACCGCATCATCAATATTTACTTTTATAAGAGTTCTTGTACCAGGGTTCATAGTAGTTTCTGCTAATTGATCAGCATTCATTTCACCTAAACCTTTATAACGTTGGATATCACATTTCTTATCTCCAATCATTTCTCTCATTTCTTCAATAGTATAAGCATATTTCTTTTCTTTACCATCTTTAATTAAGAATAAAGGAGGAAGTGCTATAAAAAGTCTACCATTTTCTATTAAAGGTCTCATATATCTATAAAAGAACGTTAATAATAAACATTGAATATGTGCTCCATCATCATCGGCATCGGTCATTATTATTACTTTAGAGTATTCTGCATCTTCTATAGTAAAATCAGATCCTACACCAGCACCAATTGTATATATCATTGTATTTATTTCTTCATTTTTAAATATTTCTTCCATTCTTGTCTTTTCACAGTTCAATACTTTACCACGTAATGGTAATATTGCTTGGAATTTTCTATCTCTACCTTGTTTAGCAGATCCACCAGCAGAATCCCCTTCTACAAGGAATAATTCTTTATGAGTCTTATCTTTTGATTGAGCAGGTGTTAGTTTACCAGATAACGCTCTTTCTTTTGGGTTCTTAAATTTTGCAAAAGCGTATAAAAAACTAAATGACCCACAAAATGCATCTTTACATATTCTAAAAGCAATTG
>CAYMEJ010000046.1:0-6641 GCA_964389735.1 uncultured Muribaculaceae bacterium | reverse complement strand
CGGTTGGATCACCGTATCCGGAGCAGGTATGGTTCATCCTAATGTTTTAAGAAATTGTGGTTATGATCCTGAAGTATGGACTGGATTTGCATTTGGTTTTGGTGCTGAAAGATTAGCAATGTTAAAATATGGTATTAATGATATTAGAACATTTTACCAAACAGATTTAAGAGAGACAAAAGTATTTGATAGAAAGGATGCTGAGTAATATGATTAGTTTAAATTGGGTTAAAGATTATGTTGATTTAAAAGATGAAGATTTAAAAGAATTAGCTGTTAAAGTTACAAAAGCTGGTGTTAATGTAGAAAAAGTAATTACTAATCATATTGATCATTTAGTAATAGGTACTATTGTCTCATGTGTTAATCATCCTGATAGTGATCATTTACATGTTTGTAAAGTTAATATTGGAAAAGAAGAAATTCAAATTGTATGTGGTGCTCCTAATGCTAGAGAAGGTATAAAAGTAATTGTAGCATTACCTGGTGCTATTTTACCTGGAGATTTCGAAATAAAAGTAGGTAAAATACGTGGAGTAGAATCTAATGGTATGATGTGCGCATTATTTGAATTAGGTTTAGAAGAAAAGACTGATGAAAATTATAATAAAGGTATACATGAAATGGATAATGATGCTCCAATAGGAGAAGATCCTTTAGAATATCTAGGACTTGATGATACTTTATATGAATTAGATGTTCATAAACATCGTAATAATGATTGTTATTATCATATTGGTTTTGCATATGAAATAGCATCTATATTAAATAAAAAGGTAGAATTACCAGAAGATAATTTTAATGAAATAAGTGATAGTATTAATTCTCATTTTACATTAAAAGTACAAACAGAAAAGTGTCCATATTATTTAGCTAAAATGGTTACTGATATTGAAATAAAAGAATCTCCTGATTTTATTAAAAAGAGACTTACTGCTGCAGGTATGAGACCAATTAATAATGTAGTAGATATTTCTAATTATGTAATGCTTGAATATGGTCAACCAATGCATTTCTTTGATAAAGATAAATTAGGAAACGAAATATTAGTAAGAGATGCAATTGAAGGTGAAGTAATTACTACATTAGATGATAAGGAAAGAGTTTTAACTAATTCTGATATTGTTATTACTGATGGTAATAAACCTGTTTGTATAGCAGGAGTTATGGGTGGTAAGAATACTGATGTTGATAGTAATACAAAAACTATTTTAATAGAAAGTGCTATATTTGATGCTACAAGTATTAGATATACTGCAAATAATTTAGATTTAAGAAGTGAAGCTTCTATTAGATATGGAAAAGGTTTAAATTATGAATATACTAATAAAGCTATTTTAAGAGCATGTCATTTATTAGAAAAATATGCTAATGCAAAAGTTTTAACTGGAATGGTTCTACATGATAATATTGATAAGACTCCTAAAGTAGTAAAATTTACTGCAAATGATATTAATAAGATGTTAGGTATTACAATAAGTACTAAAGATATGGAAATAGAGCTTAATAGATTAAGTTTTCCATATGAATTAAATAATGATAGTTTTACTGTTACAATACCTAATCGTAGATTAGATATTGATCCTAATGTTAATGATATAGCAGAAGAAATTGGTAGATTATATGGATATCATAATTTAATATCTACTTTACCTTCTATTCCTATTAGAAAAGGTCAATATATAGGAGATGTTAAATATCGTAAGATGATAAGTAAACGTTTACGTTCATTAGGATTAAATGAATGTAAGACTTATACTTTAACTAGTCCAGATATGGCAAAAACATTTAAATATGATAATAAGGAAAATTTAGTATTACCTAATCCAATGAGTACTGATAAATCAGTTATTAGAACTAGTATTATTCCTTCTTTAATTAATACATATGAATATAATAAAGCAAGAAAAGTTAATGATGTTTTATTATATGAGATTAGTAAAACTTATGATGTTAATTATACTGAAGATCAAAAGGTTGCTATTTTAATGAAAGGTAACTATATTTCTAATAATTGGAATTCTAATAACATAAGAGTAGATTTTTATTTAGTAAAAGGTATTATAGAAAACTTCCTTAATTATTTAGGATTTAAAAATAGATATTCATTTACTGTTAATGAATTACCTAATATGCATCCTGGAATGAGTGCTTCTATTTGTGTAGATAGAGAAGAAGTTGGTATAATAGGTAGAGTTCATCCTAGTTTAATGAAAGATGAAATCTTTGTAGTAGAATTATCTATGACTAAATTAATGTCTAAAGATATTAAAACAATTAAATATAAGGAAGCTAATAAGTATCCAGAAATATCTAAGGATTTAGCATTTGTTGTTAAGAAGGATGTAACAGCATCTACTTTAATGGACCAAATAAGAAAATCAGGTGGACGATTATTAAGTAATATAGATGTATTTGATGTATATGAAGGAGATAATGTAGGAGAAGATGAAAAATCAATAGCATTCTCACTTACATTTACTGATCCTTCTAAAACACTTAGTGATGAAGAAGTAATGGAAGTATTTAATAAAATAATAAGTGAAGTTACTACTAAGTGTAATGCACAATTAAGAGATAAATAAAAACAAGCTCTATTGAGCTTGTTTTATTTTGCTTTCTATTATATTTAATATTTTTTCTTTTAATTCATCATCTGAATCACTCCATAGTAATTCAAATAATACACCTAATCCTGGTAATGTAATTTCTTCATTATTTTTAATGCTTTCTTCTATTGAATCTTTAATGGCTTTTGAATCATCACCTTTAAAATTATTAATTATATGACTTCTAATATCTAAGTTCATTTAATCATTCCTTTCAATACTATTTTGTTTGTTTTAATAGATTTTTATACAAAAAAATATTATAATATATAATGTATTAGGTGATTATATGAAAGTAAATGTAAATAACAATTTAATAGATGTAGTAATAACAAAGAAAAAAGGTAATCGTAATACTTATTTAAGAGTTAAAAGTGATTTGAAATTATATGTTACTACTAATATTTTTACTAGTGATAAAAGTATTGAACGTATAATCAATGATAATATTAAATCTATAGAAAATATGTATAGTAAACAAGTTAACAAAAATGAAATAAATAGTAAATTCTTGTTATTAGGTAAGGAATATGATATAATATCAACCAATTCAAAACAAGTAGAGTTAGGTACTTCAAAAGTTTTTATTGGTAAAGATATTGATATTGATAAATGGCTAAAAAAAGAGGCTCAAGTTTTATTTCAAGAAAGACTTGATTATTGGTATAATAAATTTTCAAGAAGAATACCTAATGTTACTCTTAGAATTAGAAAGATGACTAGTAGATGGGGAGTTTGTAATACTAAGACTCATGTCATTACTTTGAATTTAGAATTAATGAAGAAGAATATTGAATGTTTAGATTATGTTATTAATCATGAATTATCACATTTAATATATGCTGATCATTCATCTAAGTTTTGGGGTGTAGTAGAAGAAAACTATCCTAACTATAAGGAAATTAGAAAAATAATGAAAAACTATTAGGGGGATTTATTTTATGGAAAATGACAATATTTTATATTTGATAAGTGGTGAGATTAAAACTACTATTGATGTAGGAAATATTAATATGGTAAGGGCTTGGAATGTATTATCATTTATATTACCAGATTTATATAGTAATTTAGGATTAAGTTATACTGATTGTTGTGTTACTCAAAATGATTATAGTGTAATTAATTTACAAAAGAAAAAAATGTCTTTAGTTTTAGTTGAAGAAGAAAATTGTTATAAATTGAAGGGCTCTGGTTTAGCAGATAATTGGGATTGTATTGTTTCAGCTGATGCAATAGAATTAAGTGAAAATGTTATAAGTGTTAGAATTGATACTTCAACTAATCAAAAGAATAATCCTAGAATAATGAGAAGATATAATGATTTTAAATGGATTAAAGAATATTTAAAAGGTGAAGGTGGAGTTTTATTACATAAAATTGATTGTAAGAAAAGAGAAGTTGTTGATTCATTTTTAGTTGAAGAAGATAATGTTGAACAATTTAATTATGAAGATATAAAGAAAAGAAAACTTAATGTTCCAACAGTAAAATTTTAAAGTAATGGGGTGTAGCGATGTTAATTACTAGTTTAGAAAATGAAAGAGTTAAAAATTATATTAAGTTAATGACTAAAAAATATAGAGATAATACTAATACTTTTATAGTTGAAGGAACTCATTTAGTAAATGAAGCTTACAAAAAGGGTATTATTAAAGAATTAATATTATTAGAAAATGAAGAAGTTGATTTTCCTTTTGATAATATTATTTATGTTACTAAAGAAGTAATGAACAAAATATCTAATTTAGATACTCCTGTAAATGTTTTGGCATTATGTGAAAAGATAGAAGAGAACAGTGATATAGGTAATAAAATATTAATGTTAGATGAAATACAAGATCCTGGTAATTTAGGTACTATTATAAGAAGTGCAAAGGCTTTTAATATAGATACAATAATATTAGGAGATAATACAGTTGATTTATATAATCCTAAAGTTGTTAGAGCAACACAAGGAGCAATGTTTTATATTAATATTATTAAAAGAAACTTAATTGAAGAAATTAATACTTTAAAGTCTAATGGTGTTTTAATATATGTTACTGATGTAGTAGATGGATATGATGTTAGAGATTTAACTAATGAAGAAAAAGATAAGTTTGCTATAGTAATGGGCAATGAAGGTAATGGTGTTAGTGAGGAAGTTAAATTATTAAGTGATAAGAATTTATATATTGAATTAAATAATGATGTAGAGAGTTTAAATGTAAGTATTGCAACTAGTATTATGTTATATGAACTTAATAGGAGGAATTAATGGATTATATTTGTATTGGTAAAATAGTTAATACTCATGGTATTAAAGGTGAAATTAGAATTCTTTCTAGTTTTGAATTTAAAGATAAAGTATTTAAAAAAGATATGACTATTTATATAGGAAAGAAAAAAGAAAAAGAAGTTATTAGTACTTATAGACATCATAAGAATTTTGAAATGATTACTATGAATGGATATAATAATATTAATCAAATATTAAAATATAAAGGTTTATTAGTTTATATAGATAAAGAAGATTTAGTACTTAATAATGATGAGTTTTTAGATAGTGATTTAATTAATTTAAAAGTAATAGTAAATGACGAAGAAAAAGGTATAGTTACTGATATCAGAGTTATTAATGAAAAGAATAAATTATTAGTTATTAATTATTTAGATAAGGAAGTTTTAATACCTTATAAAGAAGTTTTTGTTAAGAATATAAATATTAATAAAGGTATTATTGAATTAGATCCAATTGAGGGGATGTTTTAATGAGAATAGATATACTTACTTTGTTTCCTGATATGTTTACTGGATTTGTAAATGAATCAATTATAAAGAGAGCTATTGATAAAGGATTAGTAGAAATTAATTTGATTAATTTTAGGGATTATTCTAAGGATCCTCATCATAAAGTAGATGATACTCCATATGGTGGTGGAAATGGAATGGTACTTACTTGTCAGCCTATTTTTGATTGTATTGAAGATATTAAAACAAAGGATTCTAAAGTTATTATGATGACTCCTGATGGGGTGACATATAAACAATCATTAGCATATGATTTAAGTAGAGAAAAACATATAATACTTCTATGTGGGCATTATGAAGGTTTTGATGAAAGAATAAGATCCATTGTAGATATGTTTATTAGTGTAGGTGATTATGTATTAACAGGGGGAGAAATTCCTAGTATGATAGTTAGTGATTCTATTATTAGATTGATAGATGGTGTTATTGAAGAGGGTTCACATTTGAATGATAGTTTTAATAACAATTTACTTGATTATGAAACATACACTAAACCAGCTGATTTTAGAGGTATGAAAGTACCAGAAGTATTAATTAATGGAGATCATAAAAAAATTGAAGACTTTCGAAGAAATTCGAGTTATAATAGAACAAGAGAGAAAAGACCAGATTTATTAGATTGAAGGTGTTAATATGAATAATAGTATTAAATACTATATAGTTAAAGATAAGACTGATAATTCAATATCATATTTTGAGTATGATAAAATGAATGGTTATGATATAACACCTAAATCAAATGTAAAAATAAAAGATGCTGTTAATGTTAATAAGATGATTATTATTAATCCAACAATGATTAATAAAATGGTAATGAAAAAACTAAATAAGAGATTTGAAAACTTATTAAGATTATTATCTATAATATTTCAAAATGATGATGAAACAGGAGAAACTTATAGAGAGGCATTAAATGAAATAACTAAGTTAAGACAAGAAATAATAAATAAATATCGCAAATATATGGAAACTAAGGATGAAGAGGTATTTATGAAAAAATTAGATATTTTAGAAAATGAATTAAAAGTTAGAATTGACTATGTGTTAGAAAAAGCATATGAACAAGAATATACTAAAGAAGGAAGAAGTAGATAACTTCTTTTTTATTTTGTAAAAATATGATATTATTAATTTAATAATAATCTAAGGAGTTTAATATGAAAAATAAAACTGGTTTTACATTAATTGAGTTGTTAGCAGTAATAGTAATATTGGGTATAATATCTGCAATAGCAGTATCAT
>CAYMEJ010000045.1:0-6685 GCA_964389735.1 uncultured Muribaculaceae bacterium | reverse complement strand
AAAAGAATAGTAAGACAAGAAATATCTAAAAAAGATGCTTTAGAAATGTTTAAAGATGATCCATATAAAATAGATTTAATATCTAGAATGGATGAAAAAGAAACTCATATTACTTGTTATACTCAAGGTGATTTTACAGATTTATGTAGAGGACCTCATGTAGAAACAGTAAAAGAGATAAAATATTTTAAATTAGTAAAATGTAGTGGAGCATATTGGAAAGGTGATGCCAATAATAAAATGCTTCAAAGAATTTATGGTATTTGCTTTGATTCAGAAGAAGAATTAAATAATTACTTAGAAATGATTGAAGAAGCTAAAAAAAGAGATCATCGTAAACTAGGAAAAGAATTAGATTTATTCATGTTTGATGAAACAGCACCAGGTATGCCATATTGGTTACCAAAAGGATTAAAAATATATAATACTTTAGTAGACTTTTGGCGTAAAGAACATGAAAAAAGAGGATATCAAGAATTCTCAGCACCTATGTTAAATTCAAGTGTTTTATGGAAAACAAGTGGACATTGGGATCATTATAAAGATGACATGTTCGTATTACAAGATGCTGATGGTGTTGAACAAGCATTAAAACCAATGAGTTGTCCAAATTCAATATTAATATATAAAAACAAAATAAGAAGTTATCGTGATTTACCATTAAGATTTAATGATGTAGATGCAATTCACAGAAACGAAGGAGCAGCAAGTTTACATGGATTATTACGTGTAAGAGTATTCCATCAAGATGATTCACATAACTTTATAAGACAAGATCAAATATTTGATGAAATATCTTCTATTATTGAAATAGCAAATTATTTCTATGATATATTTGGATTAAAATTTACTCCTTACTTATCAACTAGACCAGATGATTATATGGGAGATATAGAAAAATGGAATGAAGCAGAAGCTAAACTTACTGAAGTATTAAATAAAAACTTTGGAGAAAAAGGATGGGTATTAAATCCTGGTGATGGAGCATTCTATGGACCAAAAATAGATTTAAAAATGGAAGATGCTTTAGGTAGAGAATGGCAAACAGGTACTATCCAATTAGATTATCAATTACCAGAAAGATTTGATTTAAGTTATATAGATGAATCAGGTAATAAAGTAAGACCAGTAATGGTACATAGAACAATATATGGTTCTCTAGAAAGATTTATTGGAGTATTAACTGAACATTTAGGAGGAGCATTCCCAACATGGCTTTCACCTGTACAAGTAAATATCATACCAGTTAATTCAGAATATCATTTAGAATATGCTAAAGAAATAAAAGAATTACTAGAAGAAAATAATATAAGAGTAGAACTAGATGATAGATTTGAAAAACTAGGATATAAAATGAGAGAATCTGTTATAAAGAAAAACCCATTTACCTTAATTTTAGGACAAAAAGAAGTAGATAATAAAGAACTATCTTATAGAAGATATGGTAGTGAAGAAACTATTACAGTATCCAAAGAAGAATTCTTAGAATTAATTAAGAAAGTTATTAATACTAAAGAAATATAGAGGTGAAAAAATGAAAAAAGATATTATAAATGTTGAAAAAAGTAAAGATGCAATAACAACAGAAATAGGTAAAACTGATTATCTAGTTACAAGAAAAACAGAAAATGGAACATCTACTACTCATTTAAAAGTAGTAAAAAAAATAGTTACATTCCAAACAGAAAATATTATTGATATAAGACCTACTAAATTTCCTAATACATGGATAGCAACTGTAGATGATAAAGAACAAGTATATGATATTGAGGAAGGAAACTATGTTGGAGAAAAAGTTAGTAAGATTTATGATTTTGAAAATATATCAAATGAAAAACTTGCAAGATTTGATGATATAATAAATGGAGAAAAGTTATGTGCATATATAAATGAAAAAGGTAAAATAGCAACCGAATTATATAATGATACAGAAGATATTTATTATAATTCAAAAGCACCTGACTTCAATTATTCTAAAATAAAAGAAGAAATAATGAATAAAGAAAGAAAATCATTATCAAAATAAGACTAAGAAATTAGTCTTTTTTAATTAAAAAACTAACAAATTGGTAATAATTTCCATATATAAAAAATCCATTGACAAAAAGATTTGTAAAAGATAGAATTTTGGTATTAATAAAGTGGAGGATACAATGAAGAATAAAAAAGGATTTACTTTAATAGAATTATTAGCAGTAATAGTAATATTAGGAGTAATAATGGTAATAGCAGTACCAGCAGTAACAAAATACATTGATAAGTCTAGAAAAGAAGGTTTTACTAAAACAGCTAATGGAGTAATAGATGCAGCAAACTTATATTACTCAAATGAATTAGGAAATAGTAGTACTAATACAATAGAATTCACATGTACAACAGATGAATGTAAAACTGCAACAAATCAAAAACTAGAATTAAAAGGAAACCCTGATGAAGGAACAATAAAAATATTTGATGATGGAACAACAATCGCATGTTTTCAAAGAGACACTTGGTATGCAGTTAAAAATATAAGTGATAAAGAAGCAATATTTGGAGAAGGAACATGTGAATATGATGAAGAAACATCTTCATATAAAACAATAAATTTAGTATCACAAGAAATGGTAGATAATTTATAAAATCAATTAAATGAATTAAAAGCAAAAGGAAGTGCAACAAAAGAAGATATATTAGAAAATAAAACAGCAGTAGTAAAAGGAATAGAATTAACAGGTACAATGAAAAACAATGGATTATTAAATTGGAATCCAACTACATCCGAAAGTAAAACAATAATACCTGGATATTATAGTGGAGGTACAATAAGTACAACAAATGCTTATAATGCAGGAACAGAAAGTGCAACTCTATTAACAAAAACAAAGTCACAAGTAGTATCGTTTACTCCAGTTCAAAGAAAAAATGTAGCATTTACTTTTGATGATTTAACAGAAGTATATGGAATAGTATCCATAAAAAAAATAGCAGTAGGAACATATGGATATCATAATCAATTTGATGTATCTTATGATAAATTACTTACTTATGTATCTATAAGTGGTAATACAGTAAATTTACCACTATATTCAGGTGTAGATGTATCTAGTAATTCCACTTGGGAAGTTACAGTAATAGGAAAGTAATAATAGACAACATTAGTTGTCTTTTTAATTTTATTATGTTATAATGTTAAAGGTTAATTTACTTATAGTTTAATATTATGAAAGGAGAATGAAATTTTGAGTAAAATTAAAATATTTAGTCTAGGTGGACTAAATGAAAATGGTAAGAATATGTATGTTGTTGAAGTAGATAAAGATATATTCGTATTCGATGCCGGTTTGAAGTACGGAATGAATAACATGTTAGGAATAGATTATATAATTCCCAATATTGATTATTTAATAAGTAATAAAGATAGAATAAAAGGGATCTTTTTAACACATGGACATGAAGGTAATATGGGTGCTGTAGCAGATATAGTAAATATGTTACCTGATGTAAATATCTATGCAACAAAATATACTATGGAAATAGTAAAAAGTGAATTAGAAGAAACACAAAAAGAATTAAAAACATTAAAAGAAATTAGACCACATTCAAAGCTTGATTTTGGAAATAATTCAATATTTCCAATTAATGTAACACATTCAATACCAGACTCTGTATGCTATGTATTATATACAGAAGATGGTGCAATAGTATATACAGGAGACTTTGTATTTGATTCAACAATGTCAGGTAATTATAAGACTGATATTGGTAAATTAGCATACGTAGGAAAACAAGGAGTACTTTGTTTATTATCAGAATCAACATATGCAGAAAAAATAGGACACACTTCTCCAAACAATAGAGTAAGTAGTTTTATTAGAGATGTATTAGCAAAAAATGATGATAGAATAATAGCAACAGTATTACCAGCACATATCTATAGAGTTCAAGAAATATTTAATGAAGTAATGAAAACACATAGAAAAATAGTTATCATGAGTAAATCACTTCAAGGATTATTAAATAAATCAATAGATATGGGATATTTAACAATTGATAAAGATAGAATAGGTGATTTATCTAACTTAAATGATAAAGGCGTAGTAGTACTTATATCAGATGAAAAAGAAAAACCTTTTGCAAACTTAGAAAGAATTATAAAAGGTTATGATAAATATATTAAATTAAGAGAAACAGATACAGTATTTATAACTGAACCTAGTTATGATGGTATAGAAAAACGTTTAGCAGAAGTAATGGATGATATAGCAAGAAATAATGTTAATGTTATTAGTTTATCTAATAAAAAACATTTATTACACCATGCATCACGTGAAGATTTAATGTTAATGATTAATTTAATGAATCCTAAATATTATTTTCCAGTAAAAGGAGAATATAGACATCAATATATGAATGCTACTATTGCAGAAGAATTAGGAATACCAAAAGAAAATATTCTATTAAAACAAAATGGAGATGTAGCTACATTTGAAAAAGGTGAATTAACTAACGATATTGAACATATAGATGTAGATGACATTTTAATAGATGGTAATTTCCAAGATGATATTGGAGAATTAGTATTAAAAGATAGAGAAATGCTAGGAGAAAATGGAATTGTTATAATTAGCTGTACTCTTAATAGAAATACTAAAAAAGTTATAGCAGGACCAGAAATTATAACTAGAGGTTTTATCTTTGTTAAAGATAATCAAGATATGATAGATGAAACAAAGAAAAGATCATTAGAAATAATTATAGATAACATCTCTGAAGAATCAAAAAGAGTAGATTATACAAAAATAAAAAATGAAATACGTGAGAAATTAGGAAAATACTTTTATAAAGAAACTGAATGTAAACCTATGATTATTACAGTAATTCAAGAAATATAAAAGTAATTATATTAATAATTACTTTTTCTTTTACATAAAATAAATTTAATGATACTATAAGAGTATAGGTGAGAGAATGAATAAAACAAAGAAAAGCAAAAAAATAAACAATGAATTATTAGTAATTATTATTTCTATAATTGCAAGTGTTTTAATATTGTTTATTTTGCTTTATACAATAGCAAAACCATCTCTTAATATAAAAGGAAACCAAATAATTGAAATAAATTATAATGATGTTTATAAGGATAAAGGTGCTACATCCAAGTATTTTGGAAAAAATATTGATAAAGAAATAAAAGTAAAAGGGAATGTAAATACTAAAAAAGTTGGAAATTATATTATTACTTACACAATAAGAAAGAATATTTTTAAAGTAGAAAAACAAAGAATAGTAAAGGTAATAGATAGTAAAGAACCTTCCTTAGAATTAACTGGAGAAGATAAAATAAGTATATGTCCTAATAAAGATTTTATAGAGCCAGGTTATATTGGAATAGATGAATATGATGGAGATATAACAAAGAATGTTAAAACTACTATTAAAGATGATAAAGTAATATATACATTAAAAGATTCCTCTAATAATGAAGTAAAAAAGATAAGAACTATAATAAAGTCAGATACAGAAAAACCTAATTTAGAATTAAAGGGTAATCAATCCACCACAATAATAAAAAATAATAAATATAATGAACCAGGTTATACTGCAATAGATAATTGTGATGGTGACATAACTAAAAATGTTAAAGTAGAAGGTAAGGTAGATACATCAAAAACTGGTAAATATATTTTAAAATATTCTATAACTGATAATGATGAAAATATTACTTCAAAAGAAAGAATAATATATGTAAAGGAATTACCACAAAAAATAGCAGTACTTAATTATCATTTCTTTTATGATAAAAACAGTGAACAATGTAATGAATCAATATGTATAGAAATTAATAATTTTAGAAAACATTTAGAATATTTAAAAAATAATAATTTTAAGACATTAACAATGAAAGAATTTAATGATTGGATGGATAAAAAAATATCTATACCTAATAAATCTGTATTAATTACAATAGATGATGGAGCATTAGGAACTGATACACATTTACCAAGACTATTAGATGAATATAATATGAAAGCTACATTATTTTTAATAACTGAATGGTGGCCGCTTTCAAAATATAAAACAGGAAATTTAGAAATACAATCACATGGTAATGATCTACATTTAAATAATTATTGTAGAAATAATAGTTGTGGTTATAAACTACAAAAATTAACAAAAAAAGAATTAATAGATGATTTAAATAAATCTAAATCTAAAATAGGTAACCCAATAGCATTCTGTTATCCATTTTATTCTTATAATTCTATAAGCATAGAAGCACTTAAAGAAACTAATTTTAAATTAGCATTTATAGGTGGCAATAAAAAAGCATCACAAAGTAGTAATAAGTATTTAATACCAAGATATGTAATATATAAGGGTACAAGTGTAGAACAACTAGCAAAAATGGTAAATTAAAATAGTATTTAGACTAAGTAATTAGTCTTTTTTATTGAAAAAAAATAAATACTATTGTATACTTCTATTATAGTAGTAGGTGAGAGTATGAAGAATAGAAAAGGTTTTACATTGATAGAGTTACTTGCAGTAATAGTAATACTAGGAGTAATAATGGTAATAGCAGTACCAGCAGTTACTAAGTATATTGATAAATCTAGAAAAGATGGATTTACTAAAACTGCTAGTGGAGTAGTTGACGCAGCAAGGTTATATTACTCAAATGAATATGGTAATAGTAGTGAAT
>CAYMEJ010000044.1:0-7442 GCA_964389735.1 uncultured Muribaculaceae bacterium | reverse complement strand
TGATTCAGGTATTACACCAGAGTTATATAAAACATTAAAAGAACAAGGTATTAGTGTTGATGTATATAAAGAATTAAATACAAATTACACATCATTAAAATTATCATTAAGAAAGTAGATTTATATCTGCTTTTTTTCTTAAATTGACTTTTTAGCTATTTTATGGTATAATTTGCTCACTTAGGGGAGATGGGTAATATGAAAAATAAAGAATTTAAAAATATAATATTTTTTGTTATGATTATTGCAATAACTGGGTTATTTGTGTTTGGTGCAAATAATAAGTCTCTTCAATCTGCATTAGCATTTTTAAATAAAAAAAGTACATTTTATATGGAAGATTTAACAAGTGGTATTAATCAAAATAGTGAGAAGTATACAAATGATGAAGATGGTATAAATAATCAAGCATATAGATTTAAAGTAATTAATAATTCTAATTTAAATATTAATTATATTATTAAGTTTACTAATAATACAAATAAAGTAAAAGAATTAGGATATAAGTCATTAGATAACCATTATTTACGTTATGCGATACGTTTAGGTAATAATGATTATTCTACTCCATCTAATCTTAATAATGATGGAATAGTCCTAAAAACATCAATAAAAGCTAAATCAGAACAAATATATGATTTTGCAACTTGGTTGGACTCAAATGCTGATGAAAATGCTCAAGAAAAGATGTTTATAGGTAAAATATCTATTGAGAAAGTTAAATAAAATAGTAGTAATACTATTTTTTTATTGATATAATAAGGGTGTAGGTGATATTATGAAAGCTTTAGTTACTGGTGCATCATCTGGTATTGGTTATGAAATAGCAAAATATTTAGATGAATTGAACTATGAATTAATTTTAGTAGCAAGAGATAAAGATAAGCTAGAACAATTACAATCTAAATTAAAGAATAAATCTAAAGTTGTTGTAATGGATTTAAGTTTGGAAGCAAATGTAAAATCATTATATGTAATGTGCAAAAATGAAGATATTGATATATTAGTTAACAATGCTGGATTTGGTATGGCTGGATATTTTACTGATAAT
This sequence comes from uncultured Muribaculaceae bacterium, assembly GCA_964389735.1. Classification (GTDB taxonomy): domain Bacteria; phylum Bacillota_I; class Bacilli_A; order RF39; family UBA660; genus JAQUVS01. The sequence goes on along the minus strand of CAYMEJ010000044.1, from coordinate 6,391 downwards.
GATTTAAATAGAGAATTAGAAATGATTGATTTAAATATTAAGAGTGTTCATTTATTAACTAAATTATTTTTAAAAGATATGAAAAAAAGAGATAGTGGTAGAATTCTAAATGTTTCTTCTACTGCTGGATTTCAATCAGGGCCTTTAATGGCTACTTATTATGGTACTAAATCATATGTATATAGATTAACTGAGGCTATTGCATACGAATTAAAGAAACAAGGTTCTAATGTAAAAGTATCTGTATTATGTCCCGGTCCTGTTAGAACTAATTTTAATAGAGTAGCGGGTATTAATTTTACTTCAGGATCTTTATCTAGTAAATATGTTGCTAGATATGCTGTTGATAAAATGTTAAAAAATAAAGTATTAATAATACCAGGAACTAAAATGAAACTTGCAAAATTCTTTAGTAGATTCTTATCTGATAAGGCAATAATGAGAATAATATACAAATATCAATCTAAAAAATTAAAATAGTAATATTATTACTATTTTTTTATTGATTTTATTTGAATATTTATAGCAAATTTAGTATAATAAAAACCAATAATGAGGTGAATACCATGGAAAAAATTATTAGTATTAAAAATTTGACATTTAAATATGGAAAAAACGTATTATTTGATAATTTATCTATGTATGTTGAAGAAGGACAATTTATTTCTATTATAGGTAGCAATAATTGTGGTAAAACTACATTAATTAAACTAATGGCCGGTATTTTACCTAATAACAAGGCAATAACAGTGAAATTTTCATATGTTAATAATAAAAAAATTCAAGATTGTGCTAATCAATTTGGTGTTGCAATACATGATTTTAGTAATAAGTTTTTATTTGAAAAGGTATATGATGAATTAGCTTTTCCTTTAGAAAATTTAAATATGAAGAAAGATGTTATTGAAGATAGAATAATAGAAGTATCTAAATTATTTAAAATAAATGATCTATTGGATAAGAAAATAGCAGATATAACTAATTCTGAAAAACAAAAATTGATTTTAACTTTAGCATATATTCATAAACCAAAAATATTATTATTAGATTGTCCTTTTATTATGATGACTAATAAAGATAAAAAAGAAATGTTAAGTGTATTAAAGAAAATAAATAAAGAAGATAAAGTTACTATTATTTTAACTACAAATAATTTAGATAATGTACTTGATTCTGATTATATTTATGTTTTTGATAATGGGAAAATTGTAATAGAGGGTACTCCTTTATCAGTATTTAATGAAGAAAAGATTTTAAATAGGATAGGATTATCATTACCTTTTATGGTAGATTTATCTTTGAAATTACAATTTTATGATGTTATTGATAATACTATTATTGATTTAGATGGGATGGTGAATACATTATGGAAATAACTTTAAAGGGTGTTAGTTATAGATATAAAAGTAAAACTGTCTTAGATAAAATAAGTTTAAATATTAATTCTAATAAAATAACAGGTGTAATAGGTGATAATAAGACTTTATTTTTAGAATTAATAGATGCAGTTTCATATATATGTGAAGGTGAAATAAAAGTTGGTAATAGAAAATTAAATAAGGAAAATTTAGATTATATACGCCAAATGGTAGTACTTATTTATCAAAATCCATTAGATCAATTTTTTACATCAACTGTAAAAGATGAGATGAATTTTGTTGTTAAGATGTTACATTATAATAATAAAAAAGTTTCTAAGAAAATGATTGATGCTTTAAAACTTGTTGGATTAGATGAATCCTATATGGATAAATCTTTATATAGTTTATCTGCTAGTGAAAGAAAATTAGTACAAATTGGTATTTGTTTAATATGCAATCCTAAAGTAATAATGTTTGATGAACCATTTGAAGAATTAGATGGAAAGAATAAAAAGATGATTATTAATTTAATAAGATTATTAAAGAATAAATATAATAAAACTGTTATTATTGCTAGTAATGATAGTAATGTTTTATATGAATTAACTGATGATTTAATTATTATAAAGAAGTCTAAAGTAATAGCAGCTGATAGTAGTGAAATTATTTTTAAAGATATAGATTTTTTAAAGAAAAATAATATAGATATTCCTAACTTAGTTATGTTTACTACAATGGCTAGAAAAAAGAATATAAGACTTATGTATCATAAGGATATAAGAGATTTAATAAAGGATGTGTATAAACATGTTTAGTAAGGATTCAATACTTTATGAAGTAAATATTACTACAAAAATATTATCTTTTATTATTTTTATTGTTTCTATTATATTATGTAATAATATTTATATATTATTAGGATTATCATTAATATTATTAGTTATATCACTTAGATTTAAATATTTAAGAGTTATCAACTTCTTATTGTTAATAATTTCTGTTGTAGTAATATTTTATCAACAGTATTTGTGGATAATAAAAATATTTTTATTATTGTCATATTTTATTATTTATAATAAAACTATAAAGCTAAAAGATTTGAGATATTTATTGGAAATTAGTTTATATAAATATCAAAGTAAAAAATTGACTTATACTTTCTTATATAGTATTTATTTTGTTATATATTATAAATCTAATTTAAAAAAATTATTAAAGTTAAGAGATAATTATGGTTTTAGAAATACATTAGGATCTTACTTCTTTATATTAAGAATGTCATATAGAAGAACAAAAGAAGAAATAAAGGAATTAATAATAGTTAATAATTTAAGGTTTTATAATAATAGTAAAAAAAGGACTTATCTAGAAAAACCAAAATGGGAAATTTGGGATACATGTTATTTTCTAATACATTTTTTTGTTTGTTTAGTAATAATAGTTATTTCTATGTGGAGGTAGTATGAAAAGATATTTGATGAAATTTTCTTATGATGGTACTAATTTCCATGGTTATCAAGTTCAACCTGGTTTAAGAACTGTTCAAGGTGAAATTGAAAGAGTATTAACATTTATTAATCAAAAAAAAGATACAATTATTCAATCATCTGGCAGGACTGATGCTAATGTACATGCTTTAGGCCAAACTGCTAGTTTTGATTTAGATGTTACTATTACTTTATATAAATTGAAATGTGCATTAAATTCTAATTTACCTGAAGATATTCATGTAATAAGTGTAGAAGAAGTAGATAGTAATTTCCATGCTAGATTTAATGCTAAGAAAAAAGAATATATATATTTATTAAATATGGGTGAATATAATCCAGTAGATAGAAATTATATTTATCAATATAATAAAAAATTGGATATTAATAAGATGAATGAAGCAATCCAATATTTTATAGGTGAACATGATTTTAGATCTTTTGTATCTGCAGAAGATAAAAGAGAAAATTCTATAAGAAAAATATATAAAGCAAAAATAGAAATCAAAGAAGATATTATAAAATTTACCTTTGTTGCTAATGGATTTTTAAAATATCAAGTAAGAAATATGGTAGGTTCATTAATATGGGTTGGTGAAAGTAGGTTGAAACCAATTGATATTAAGAGTATAATTGAATATAAGGATAGAAGAAAAGCAGGTATTACAGCACCTGCATGTGGTTTGTATCTTAAAGAGGTTAAATACTAGAAAGAAGGAATTATATGAAATTATTTACTGTTGGACCAGTTGAAATGTACGATGAAATATTAGAAGTAAGTGGTAAGCAATTGCCATATTTTAGAACACCAGAGTTTTCTGAAATAATGCTAAATGTAGTGGATAAGTTAAAGAAATGTGCAAAAACTAGTGATGATTCACAAGTAGTTGTAATAACTGGTAGTGGTAGTGCTTCTATGGAGGCAGTAGTGTCTAATGCTTTTGATGAAACTGATAAATTATTAGTAATTAATGGTGGTTCATTTGGTAGAAGATTTGAACAAATATGTGAAATATATAATATTAGACATGATTCAATAAAATTAAATAGAGATGAAGAATTAACTAAAGAACATTTTAGTAATTATGAAAATAATGGTTATACTGGTTTGTTGGTTAATGTTCATGAAACATCTACTGGACAATTATATAATATTAATATTATTAATGATTTTTGTAAAAGAAATAATATGTATTTAGTGGTGGATGCTATTAGTTCATTCTTGGCTGATGATTTTGATATGGATGGTAATGGTATTGATTGTACTATTATAAGTTCACAAAAAGCTTTATCATTAAGTCCTGGTTTATCTATGATAATAATGAATAAGAAATTTTATGAGAATAAAGTAAAAGATAAACCTGCTAAGAATTTATATTTAAATATAAATGAGCATATTAAAAACATTGAAAGAGGTCAAACTCCTAATACTCCAGCTGTTGGTATAGTTTTAGAATTAAATGCTATGTTGAATAAAATAGATGCTATGGGAATAGATAATTATAAAAATATGATTGTAGAAAGAGCGAATTATTTTAGAAGTAAAATTAAAGAAATAGATGGAATTAAATTACCAGATTTTCCTATTTCTAATGCATTAACACCTTTAGTATTTGAAAATGGTGGTGCAAAAGATGTATACAATTATTTAAAAGAAAAATATAATTTAATTGTTACTCCTAACGGTGGAGATTTAGCAGAATATATTTTAAGAGTTGGACACTTAGGTGATTTAAAATTAAGTGATTATGATGAATTAATAGAAAGAATGAAAGAGGTAATAAAATGAAAGCAATTTTAATGGCTGCCGGATATGGTGGTAGAATAAGTCAATTTACTGATAAACCAAAAAGTATGCTAGAGGTAGCAGAAAAACCTTTAATAAGAAGAACTGTAGAAATGTTAATTAAAAACAATATTGAAGTAGTAATAATTGTTGGTTATAAAGGTGAAGTAATAGAAGAAGAATTAAAAGATTTAAATGTTAAGATTTATTATAATCCTTTCTATAGAGTTACTAATAGTATTGCATCACTTTGGATAGCAAGAGATGAAATAGATAATAATGATTTAATATGTTGTAATGCAGATGTTTTTTGGCAAGAAGATATTTTAGATTTATTACTTAGTGATAAGAAAGATAATGTTTTATTAATAGATAAGAAAAGAATATATGATGGGGATTATTTCTTTAATACAGTTGATGATAAAATTACTGAATATGGTAAAGAATTACCAGTAGATAGAAGAACTGGTGAATATGTAGGTATTGGTAAAATAACTAAAGAGTTTGCTTCTGAATTTAAAAAACAATTAGATTTTTTAGTTAAAGATGGTGATTATAATCTTTGGTGGGAAAATGTATTATATTCAATGATAGATGAAAAAGATATATTTGTTACAGATGTTGGTGATAGATTTTGGTCAGAAATTGATTATAAAGAAGATTACTATAGAATACTTGACCATGTAAAATCTAATGGTATGTATACAGGTCATGTAGATGATAAAAATATTGAAATGAACGGATTACTTAGTAAAGAAGATTAATAAATTGCAGGGGATTTTATGAGAATACGAAATGAATTAGTAAAAGATAAAACTAAAAAGGAAATTCAAACTGAACAACTAATGTTTAATAAAGATATACATGATATGCATAGAGAGATGGAATCTTTATCATATAAAGAAAAAATGAATTACTTGAGAAGAAAAAGAAGAGAAGTTATAGAAAAAGTAAAAGATATAGATAAATCTATGTCAGATGTTTATGATTCTGAAGTAAAAAAATTAGAGTTGAGACGTAATGAATGCATGCTTAATAAAATTGAACATGTATTAGGTAGTGTCAAACGTAATAAATGATAAAAAATAATTGACTTTTGTCAATTATTTTAGTATAATTTTAATCGGTACATTTATAGTTCCTAAAAGAAGTTTTATTCCGGGAAAATTGAACTTTAAGTAAGGAAAAATAAGGAGATTTAAATATGAAAAGTTTTATGCAAACAAAAGAAACTGTTGATCGTAAATGGTTTGTTATTGATGCTAATGGAGAATCTTTAGGTAGAGTAGCATCAAAAGCAGCACATATTTTACGTGGAAAACACAAAGCAACTTTTACACCACATATTGATTGCGGTGATTATGTAATTATTATTAATGCTAAAGAAGCAAATTTAACTGGTAACAAATTAGATGATAAAATGTATTATAATCATTCTATGTATCCAGGTGGATTAAGAGAAAGAAATGCTAGAGTAATGAAAGAAAAATATCCAGTAGAAATGATGGAAAGAGCTGTTAAAGGAATGCTTCCTCATAATGTACTTGGACGTCAAATGTATAAGAAATTATTTGTATACGAAGGGCAAGATCATCCACATATGGCACAAAAACCTGTTGTGATCGATCTTAATAAATAGGAGGGTTTTATAAATGGCAAAAGAAAATAAAAACGTTTATACTGGAACTGGTAAAAGAAAAACTAGTATTGCTAGAGTTAAATTAGTTCCTGGTAAAGGAAAAATTACTGTTAATGGT
>CAYMEJ010000043.1:0-7510 GCA_964389735.1 uncultured Muribaculaceae bacterium | reverse complement strand
CCTGCACGTCCTCCTATGACATTTTTTCCTTTTAGATCTTCTAGTTTGAAATTATCTATTTTTTCTCTTGATACTAGAAATGAACCATCTTTTTGTGTTAATTGAGCAAATGTTTTTAAATAATTTTTTTCACCACTATTATAAATATAAATAGTTGCTTCACTTCCTGAAAAACCTATTTCAACATCACCTGATAAAACTGCAGCGGTTACCTTATCAGCGCCAGGTGTTAGTATTAGTTCTATATCTAATCCTTTTTCTTCAAAGTATCCTTCTGCAATAGCAGCATATTGAGGTGCATAGAAAATAGTGTGTGCAACTTCGGCAACTCTTATTTTTTTGTTGTCTGAGTCATTATTATTAACATCATTAAATAGTAATAAACCTAAACAGAAAATTAATAATAGACTTAAACTTAAAATTAATTTTTTCATTTTTTCTCCTTTCGTTTACATTGTATTATATGAATTATTTATTTTATGTGATATCATAAAATTATAGAGGAGTGATATTATGCATAATTTTGATATACAACTAGGAGAAGAAATATTATATAAGAATGAAGATAACAATTATATAATGAGAGATAATAGTGATGAACATGTTGCTACGGTTCTTACTAATAAAAGATTATTAATGTTTATTAATATAGATGAATATCCTGATTATAAAAAAATATTAGAAAGTAGGGGTATTGATACATCTAGTATTAAAGAATTAATTATGGAAATATCATTAGATGATATAGTTAAGATAGAAAAAGAAGAAAAGTATGATAAATATATTTTGAATGATAATAATTGTTTTTATATAACTGATAAAGAAATAGGAGAAAAAATTAGTAAATAAGAGAATCATTTGATTCTTTTTTCTTTATATCAATTTCATAATATAGTATAATATTATTAGGAAGTAGGGTAAGAAAATGAACATAGATGGATTAAACGATAAACAAAGAGAAGCAGTATTAAATACAGATGGACCTCTACTTATTTTAGCAGGAGCAGGTTCTGGTAAAACTAAGGTATTAACAACTAAAATAGCATACTTAATAGAAGAAAAAGATGTAAGTCCTTATAATATACTTGCTATTACATTTACTAATAAAGCTGCTAAAGAAATGAAAACTAGAATAATAGATTTAATTGGTGAAAAAGCTAATTATATTCAAGTTTCTACATTCCATTCTTTTGGATTAAAAGTAATAAGAGAGAATTGTGAATTATTAGGATATGATAGAAATTTTGTAATTATGGATAGTGATGATTCTTTAACAGTAATAAAAAGAATTTTAAAAGACATGGATTTAGATCCTAAACAATATAATCCTACAGCAATAAAAAATAAAATAAGTGGATGTAAAAATGAATTACTAACACCTGAAATGTATGAAAAATATGCTGCTAGTGATTTTGAAAAAATTGTATTAAAAGTATTTGAAAAATATGAAAAGAAACTTAAGAGTAATAATTCAATGGATTTTGATGATTTATTAATATTACCTATTAGATTATTTAGAAGTAATCCTGGTGTGTTAGAAAAATATCAAGATAGATTTAAATATGTATTAATAGATGAATATCAAGATACAAATGAGGCACAATATATAGTATCTAAGATGATGTCAGCAAAATATAAAAATATATGTGTAGTTGGTGATCCTGATCAAAGTATTTATTCTTGGAGAGGAGCTAATTATAGAAATATATTAAATTTTGAAAAAGATTATCCTAGTACTAAAACTATTTTATTAGAGGAAAACTATAGATCAACAAAGAATATTTTGGATGCTGCTAATATGGTTATTAAGAATAATGTTGGTAGAAAAGAAAAGAATCTTTGGAGTTCTAAAGGTGAAGGAGAAAAGATAAATTATTATAGAGCATATGATGAAAGAGATGAAGCTTTTTTTGCAATAAGAGAAATTAAAACATTAGTTACAAATGGAGCTAATTATGATGATATTGCAATTCTTTATCGTACTAATGCTCAATCTCGTATTGTTGAAGAAGAATTATTAAAACAAAATATTCCATATAGAGTTGTAGGTAGTTTTTATTTCTATTCTAGAAAAGAAATTAAAGATTTAATGGCATATTTAAGACTTATTCATAATGAAAGAGATAATGTTAGTTTACAAAGAGTTATTAATACTCCTAAAAGAGGAATTGGTTTAAAGACTATTCAAAATTTATTAGAAAAGTCTGATATGGAAAATATTAGTATGTATGATGCTATTTCTTCTGGTAAAGAATTAGAATTTAAAAATACTATTGAAGAATTAAAAAGAGTTAGTGAAAATATTACTTTAACAGAATTAGTTGATAAAGTTTTAGAAGTATCAGGAATGAGAAAAGAATTAGAGGATGAAAAATCATTAGAAGCTGATATTAGATTAGAAAACTTAGAGGAATTCAAATCAATTACTAAAGCATTTGAAGAAAGAGATGGACTTATCTCATTAGAGGACTTCTTACTTGAGACTAGTTTAGTAAGTGATAGAGATGAATATAGAGATGGTTCAAATAAAGTTAGTTTAATGACTGTGCATTCTGTTAAAGGATTAGAGTTCAATAATGTTTTTGTAATTGGATTAGAAGAAGGAATATTTCCGCATATTAATTCTTTGATGGATAATTCAGAATTAGAAGAAGAAAGAAGACTTTGTTATGTTGCTATAACAAGAGCTAAAGATAAATTATTTTTGATAAATGCTAGAAGAAGAACTTTGTTTGGTAAAGAACAAGTTAATCCTGCTAGTAGGTTTATTTCAGAAATAGATAAGGACTTATTAGAAATTAAATCTAAGGAAGAAAAAGAAGAGTCTGAAAAGTTAGTAAAAGAAGATGTAATGTATAAAGAAGATATGAACTATGAAGTAGGAGACTATGTATATCATGATATATTTGGTGCTGGTAGAGTAGTTGAAGTATCTAATACATTAATGAGTATTGCTTTTAAGAGTCCTCATGGAATTAAAAAATTAATGAAAAATCATAAAAGTATAAAGAAAGTGTGATGATAATATGAAAAATATGACTTTATTAATAATGGCTGCAGGTATGGGTAGTAGATTTGGAGGTTTAAAACAAATTGAACCAGTTGGCCCTAATGATGAATTTATTATAGATTATTCAGTATATGATGCAGTTAAAGCTGGTTTTAATAAAGTAGTATTTATTATTAAAGAAGAAATATATGAAGAATTTAAAAATACTATAGGTAAAAGAGTAGAAAAACATATACCTGTTGAATATGTTTTTCAAAAGTTAGATGATTTACCAGATGGTTATAGTGTTCCTGAAGGTAGAACTAAACCTTGGGGTACAGGACATGCAATTTTAGCAGCAAAAAATAATATAAAAGAAGATTTTATTATTATAAATGCAGATGATTTTTATGGAAGAGATGCTTTCTTTGTTGCAAGTGAATTTATTAAAAATAAAAAACGAACTGAAAAGGAAGAGTATGCAGTAGTAGGATACTCTGTAATTAATACTTTAACTGAATTTGGTTCTGTTAAAAGAGGAGTTTGTATAAATAATGGTAATCTACTTGATAAGTTGGTTGAATCTTCTATTGAAGAAGTAGATGGTAAAATAGTATGTGATCCTCTTGATGATAGAGAACAATTTACTGTTTTAAAAAGTCATCCAGTTTCTATGAATATGTTTTGTTTTGATCAAAGTATTTTTAAATATTTAGAAGAAAGATTTATTACATTTTTAGATATGAATAAAGATAATAATTTAAAATGTGAATATTTAATACCTGAGGTTGTATCAGATTTAATTAAAGAAGATATTGCTCGTGTATCTTTATTGACTACTACTGCAAGATGGCAAGGTGTTACATATAAAGAAGATAAACCAAAAGTAGTAGAAGAAATAAATAAATTAATAGAAGATGGTGAATATCCAAAAAAATTATGGAACTAGGTGGTAATGTGAAAAAAATATTAGTATTAATATGTTGTGTTTTTTGTTTAGCAGGATGTGGTAAAAACTATGAATGGGATTATGATTTACCTAACGATTATGTTATTAGAAAAATTAATATTAATGAAATAGTATTAGGAATTAAATCAGGTGATGATTTAATGTTTGAGAATGGTCAAGGTACTACTGTTGGTATTAAGACTTATATAACAGAATTCAAGTATGGAGATAATTTTATTGTATTAAAATGCTTAGATAAAACGGATGAAACTATTAATATTTTATATTACATTATTGATAGTAGTGAAAGGGATATATATGGACCATTTTCATCAGAAAATGCATATGATATATCTGCTACTGAATTAATTAAAGATGAAAAATTATCTGATTGGATATCAGCAGCAACTCTTAAAAAATAGGAGGTTTATATGAAAGATAGAATAGATGAACTTGTACAAATATTAAATGATGCTAATTATAATTATCATGTCTTAGATAATCCTGTTATAACAGATCAAGAGTTTGATAAATATTTAAGAGAATTAATTGAATTAGAAGAAAAATATCCAGAATTAATTAGGGAAGATTCTCCTACTCATAGAATCGGTGGAGAAGTATTAGAAGGTTTTAATAAAGTAGAACATGAAGTACCTATGCTTTCTTTAAGTAATGTTTTTAATGAGAGTGAAATAATTAATTTTGATAATAGAATTAAAAAGGAAGGATTTAATCCACAATATGTATGTGAATTAAAAATAGATGGATTAAGTGTTTCTTTAAAATATGTAGATGGTAAATTAGTAAGAGCAGCTACACGTGGTAATGGAGTAGTTGGAGAAGATATTACTAATAATGCTAAAACAATAAAGACTATTCCGCTTACATTAAAAGAAAAAGTAGATATTGAAGTACGTGGAGAAATATACATGAGTAAGAAAACTCTAGATGATATTAATAGGGTTCGTTTGGAACAAGGTAAACCATTACTTCAAAATCCTCGTAATGCAGCAGCTGGTTCTATTAGACAATTAGATTCATCAGTAACTGCTTCTAGAAAACTTGATACATTTATATATCATTTACCAGCACCTGAAGATTATGGATTTAAAACACATATGGAAGCATTAGAGTACATGAATAAATTAGGATTTAAAACTAATCCAAATAATAAACTTGTTAATGATGTTAATGGAATATTAGAGTTCATTGAGTATCAAACTGCTAATAGAAAAGAATTACCATATGATATAGATGGTGTTGTTATAAAAGTAAATGACATTGCTATGCAAAGGAAATTAGGATTTACTTCAAAGTATCCTAAATGGGCTACTGCATATAAGTTCCCAGCTGAAGAAGTATTAACAAAACTTGTGGATATTATTTTTACAGTAGGAAGAACTGGACAAATTACTCCTAATGCAGTCTTAGACCCAGTTATAGTAATGGGTTCTACTATATCTAGAGCAACACTTCATAATGAAGATTTTGTTAAAGAAAGAGATTTAAAAGTAGGAGATATTGTTGCAATTAGAAAAGCTGGAGATGTAATACCAGAAGTAATAGAAGCTAAAAAAGAAAGAAGAACAGGAAAAGAACAACCTTTTGAAATGATAAAAAAATGTCCAATATGTGGAGAATTTTTATTTAAAAAAGAAGGACAAGTAGATTATTATTGTTTTAATAATAAGTGTCCTGCTAGAAAGATTGAATCACTTTGTCATTTTGTTAGTAGACAAGCTATGAATATAGATGGTTTAGGTGATAAGATAATAGAAGATTTTTATAATTATAAATATATAAAAGATTTTACTGATATCTATAAATTAGGTAGATATCATGATGAGTTAACTTCTTTAGAAGGATATGGAGATAAATCAGTAGATAAATTACTTGAATCAATAGAAAATTCTAAATCTAATTCTTTAGAAAGATTAATATTTGCATTAGGAATTCCTAATGTTGGTGAAAAAACTGCTAAATTATTAGCTATCAAATTTAATGATTTAGATAACTTTATGAATGCATCTTTTGATGAATTAGTTAATATTCCTGATATTGGAGAAATAATAGCTAAATCAATAATTGAATATTTTGCTAATGAGAAAAATATGAATGAAATAAATTCTTTAAAAGAATTAGGAATAAATACTATTTATACTGGTCCTAAGGTAGAAAGTAATAGTAATTTTGATGGAAAAACTTTTGTAGTAACTGGAAGTTTAGTTAAATATACTAGAGATGAAATAGAGGAACAAATTGAATTACTAGGAGGAAAGACTAGTTCATCTGTTAGTAAGAAGACTTTTGCAGTTATTGTTGGAGAGAATCCTGGTAGTAAATATGATAAAGCCAAAGAGTTAGGAATACCTATTTGGAGCGAAGAAGATTTTAATGAAAAAAGCACAAAATAATTTGTGTTTTTTTGTTATTTCCTTAAATCTATTTCGTTTTTATGCTATAATATGTTCAGTAACATTTATTTGGAGGTTATTATGAAAGAAAAATTAACAAAAGAAGAAGTATTACATGTTGCAAAGCTTGCAAGACTTTATATAAATGAAGAAGAAATAGAAAAATATCAATATCAATTGAAACAATTACTTGATGAAGTAGAAAAGATTAATGATGTTAAAAATTATGATGATGAATTAATGTTTACTCCTGTTGAAGATAATGCTACTCCTAGGGATGATGTAGTGGGAGATATGTTAAGTTATAGAGATATAGAAAAAAATGTACCAAAATCTAGTGGTAATTTTGTGGAAGTTCCGGTGATGATAAATGAGTAAATATTTAGATTTAAGTATAAGAGAAATACATGAAAAATTAGTTAATAAGGAAATTAAACCAATTGATTTAGTTAATGAAGCTTTTTCTAGAATAGAAGAAAATAATGAATTAAATGCATTTATAACTTTAAATAAAGAAGAGGCTGTAAAAAAAGCAATTGAATTAGAAAATAAGGAAATAGATAATATTTTATTTGGTATACCTATTGCAATAAAAGATAATATGATTACTAAAGATTTAAGAACTACATGTGGTTCTAAAATATTAGAAAATTTTATTCCAGTTTATAATTCTACTGTTGTAGAAAAAATTAATAAAAGTAATATGATTCTAATAGGTAAAACAAATATGGATGAGTTTGCTATGGGATCTACTAGTCAAACTAGTTATTTTGGAGCACCTAAGAATCCTTGGGATAGAACTAAAATAGCAGGTGGTTCAAGTGGAGGAAGTGCAGTGGCAGTTGCAAGTAGAGAAGTACCTTTGGCACTTGGATCTGATACGGGTGGTTCAATTAGACAACCAGCTAGTTATACTGGTCTTGTAGGAATGAAACCTACTTATGGTAGAGTAAGTAGATATGGATTAGTTGCATTTGCATCTAGTTTAGATCAAATAGGACCAATGACTAGAAATGTATATGATAATGCACTTTTATTAAATGCTATAGTAGGACATGATGATAAAGATTTAACAAGTGATAGTACTTGTGATATAGAAGACTTTACAAGATTAATTGGAGAAGATATTAAAGGAATGAAAATAGCTGTTCCTAATTA
>CAYMEJ010000042.1:2829-7552 GCA_964389735.1 uncultured Muribaculaceae bacterium | reverse complement strand
CAGATTCTCATGGAGTTAGTATTACTACTCCAGATGGTACAGTAGTAACTACAGGAGACTTTAAGTTTGACTTAACTCCTATTGGACCAATGGCTGATTTACATAAAATGGCTGAAATTGGTAAAAGAGGTGTTGATTTACTTATAAGTGATTCTACTAATGCTCTTAATGAAGGGGTTTCAATTAGTGAATCAAAAGTAGATGATGCATTACATGAAAAGTTTGAAAAATATGTTAATAATAGAATTATTATTGCAACATTTGCTTCAAATATATATCGTTTAAAACATATAGTAGAGACATGTCATAATTTTAATAGAAAAATATGTGTGTTTGGTCGAAGTATGGAAAATAACATAAAAATATCAACTGATGGAGGGTATATTGATCATAAAGATATACTTGTTTCACCAGAAGAAGCTAACAATTTAAAACCTGGAGAAGTATGTTTATTATGTACTGGTTCTCAAGGTGAACCTTTAGCAGCTCTATCTAGAATTGCTGATGGTACTCATAAACAAATTAAACTTAGACCTGATGATATAGTAGTATTCTCTTCATCACCTATTCCTGGAAATGCTTTAAGTATTTCTAGAACTATAAATAAATTATATTTAAGAGGTGTTAAAGTATTTACTGCTACTTCAGATAATGAATTACATACATCTGGACATGCTAATCAAGAAGAATTAAAATTAATGATTAGATTAATTATGCCTAAATATGTAATGCCTTTCCATGGAGATTATAGAATGCTTAAGCAACATGCTGATTTAGCAATTGAATGTGGTGTTCCTAAGAAAAATACTTTTGTTATTGAAAATGGTGATATTTTAACACTTAAAAATCACGTTATTGAAAAAAGTAATGAAAAGGTTCCTGCATCAGATATATATGTTGATGGAAATCGTATAGGTGAAGTTGGTGGAGCTGTTATTAGAGATAGAAAGATTATGTCTAATGATGGTATTCTAGTAGTAATTGCTAATATTAACATTAATAAGAGACAAATTCTTATTAAACCTAATATTACAACTAGAGGTTTTGTTCTTGTAAATGAAAATGAAGAATTAATTAAAAATATTGAAAATCTTTCTTATGATATTTTGAAAGATAAATTAGAAAATACAAAAGATCCAATAGCAGATATTAAATCAAAATTAACTTTTGATTTAATTACTTATATTGAAAATGTTACAGGAAGAAAACCAATTATTTTACCTATGATAGTTGAAATAAACGAAAATTAAAAGACTTCAATTGAAGTCTTTTTCTTATTCTGTTTTTGTTTCTACTTGTCTTTTTGATGAAGCTAATATCTTTTTAGTTGTCCATTCACTCCATTCTCCCCATACTACTCTTGAACATTTTTTGTAGCATGTACTACAACATTGTCCTTTTTTTGTTGATCGGCATGTTGTACTTGTAGATGATTCTAATTTGAAATTAGCTGGACATATTTTTTTACCTGAAACTGTTACAGTATTAACACATTTTCCATTTGACTTACTGTATCCACTTGGGCATCCATATGTTGGCATTTTATATTCATAATATAAACATTTTGTTTTATCGGCGTTTAATGTATAATTTGTTGAGCAATATTTTACAGTTTGAACTGGATATGATGCACTACAATTTGAACCTGCCCATGCTAATTTAGCATTGCTACAATATGTATATGTAGTTTTTACTCCTGCACTTCCTTGTAATAAATATAAATCTTGTGAACATCCACTACCAATATCTTTCATGAATGGTCCTGTTGGACATTTTTTTTCTGCTTCTCTATAACAAGATGTTCCATCTTGATAATATCCACTTGGACATACTTTTGTTGCTGCAACATTATTTTTTCTATCTCGTGTATAACATTTTTTTCCATTTAATAACGGATAATTATAATCTCTACATGCATATACCATGGATGCTTTACATTTCTTTTTAGCCGAATTATATGTTCCTACTCCATCATTACATTGATAGATATAACTTACCTTATAACTTTTTACACATTGATTAGGATTAGAGTTTCCTGCTACGACTGTTGGATAATATCCACTTGGGCAACCATTACTTCCTCTTGTTACAGTTTTACTTGAAAATTTAGAAGTTAATTCACATGCATTTCCTGCTGAATTTAATTTAAATCCATTTATACAGTTTGTCTTAGTTTTTGGTTCAACATATTTTTTACACACACCATCTTGTAAAGTATAATTTGCTCCACATACATTAGATTGACCAATTATTGTTTTCTTAACACATTTACCATTACTAACACTGTATCCACCTGGACATTGTATTGTTGCCTTTTCTGTTACTTTTGAACAGTCTTTGCAATTACATGAATAACCATTACAATCATATGTTTCATTCTTTGATGTTCTTGATCTATAATATCTTTTTACTATTGTGTCTTTTACTATTATTGTTCTTTCTTTTGTTGTTGTATTTCCTGCATTATCAGTTACCGTGTACACTAATTTTGTTGTACCTTCTTTTGATGTATCTACTGTTGCTGGTTCAACTGTATATCCTTTTGAAATACCAGATTCTTTATCTTCAACATTAATATTTTCTTTTGGATTAAATTTTGAGTTTATTTGAATTGTTGTTTGTTCTTCAAATAGTAATGTTGGTGGTGTTTTATCTATTTTATCTATTGTATATGTTACTGGATTACTAATTAATCCTTTTTTATCTTTTACTACTACTTCTATTGTGCAATTCTCTTCATATTTTCTGAAATTTTCTTCTTGCCATGTTTTACCACCATCAAATGAATATTCTGATATTAAGTTATCATCTTCATCAACTTTTATTTCCATCACGCCATTAGTCCATTTTGATGATGTGTATAATGTTGGTTCAATAATTGCTGGTGTTGTTTTTTTCTTATCATTAGATAGTGCAATACTAATAACTATTATTATTCCTATTAATATAACTACTGCTACTGATATAATAATAATCAATTTAATTTTCTTATCTTTTTTTTCTTGAAACTGATTAGTCATTTGATCTTCAGTATACATATCTATCCCTCACTCTATCTAATTACTTCTTCTATTGGCTCAGTATGAATTTCTACTTCTCTTGATGTACCTGCTGAAATCTTTTCTTCTTGCCATTCACTCCATTCTCCCCATACATATCTTTTACATTTATTATAACAAATATTACAACATTCTCCATATGTTTTAGTAGAACTACATGTTGTTTTATCAGTTAATTTAAAGTATAGTGGACAAGTTTTTTGTAAAGTGCCATATTGTCTTCTTGTACATTGATTATTTAATAATTCATAACCTTCTCTACATGTTCCTGTTTCTTTATCAGGTTCAAGTACTACATCTTTGAAACATTTTGAATTTTCTAAAGTATATCCTTCATTACAACTTAATTTAGGTTTTTCTGTTGCTTCATTACACATTCTACATTCACAAGTGTATGCTTTACAATCATATTCTTCTGTTGTTGCTGTTCTTGATCTATAAGTTGTTTTTATTTTTTGATCTACTACATTAATTACTCTTTCTTTTGTTGTTACATTTCCTGCATTATCTGTTGCAGTATATTGAATTGTATATGCTGCTTCTATAGATAAATCTATTTCTGCTGGTTCTGCTTTAAATAGTGTAGATACTTGTGATAGTTCATCTTTTGCTACTACACCTGTTCTTGTATTATATTTTCTTTTGTTTTTCATTGATACATAAGATACATCTTCAGAAATAATAACTGGTGGTTCTTTATCTATTTTCTTTACATTTACCACTTTAACATTACTTACTAATCCTTTTTGATCTTTTACTACTACCTCAACATCACAGTTTTCTTCATATACTTTTTTATTTTCTCTTTGCCAAGTGTTCCCACCATCAAATGAGTATTCCTTTATTAAATTTTGATCATCATCTACTACTACTGTCATTGTTCCGTTAGTCCATTTATCTATTTCTACATATGCATTAGGATCATAGATTGAAGGTTGTTTCTTTTTCTCTTCTGATATTTGAAACATTAAATATATTATTATTCCAATGATTATAACTATTAAAATAGATGCAATAATAATAACCATTTTTATTAATTTATTTTTTCTTTTCTTTTCAGCTAATTCAACTTGTTCATCAGTATACATAATTAACCTCCTTATTCTAGAAAAATTATATCATATACTAAAAAAAATGTATATAAAAAGAAGCTTATTTAGCTTCTTCTTGAACTCTTGTTTCACGTATTACAGTGACTTTTATTGTACCTGGATATTGCATTGTAGATTCTATTTTTTCTTTTATATCTCTTGCAATTTTATGTGATTCTAAATCATTAATTTCTTCTGGTTTAACAATTACTCTTAATTCTCTACCAGCTTGAACAGCAAATGTTTTTTCAATACCTTTAATATCGTTACCAATTTGTTCTAATTGTTCAAGTCTCTTAATGTAATTTTCTAATGAATCATTTCTAGCTCCTGGACGTGAAGCACTTAATGCGTCTGCTATTGCTACTAATACTGAAATAATACTTGTAGCTTCTGTATCACCATGATGTGATGCAATTGAATTAACAACAACTTCATTTTCATTGTATTTCTTAGCTAATTCCATTCCTATTTCAACATGACTACCTTCCATTTCATGATCTATTGATTTACCAATATCATGTAATAATCCAGCTCTTTTAGCTAATGTAACATTTTCTCCTAACTCACCAG
>CAYMEJ010000042.1:0-2819 GCA_964389735.1 uncultured Muribaculaceae bacterium | reverse complement strand
CCTATGTGCGCCAGGGCGCGGTGCGGCGGGTCATCACCAGCCATTATACCAGCAAGATTAGCTACTTCAATTGAATGTTGTAATGCATTTTGTCCATAACTTGTTCTATATTTCAATTTACCAATAGTTTCTACTAATGCAGGATCTACTTTTGTAAGTCCTAAATCAAATAATACTGAATCTCCAGTTTCAATGATCTTAGTTTTCATATCTTTACTTATTTTGTCATATAGTTCTTCAATTCTAGTTGGATGGATTCTTCCATCTTTTAATAATGTTTCTAGAGTTAATCTAGCTATTTCTCTTCTTAAAGGATCAAAACTTGAAAGTACTACTGCTTCTGGTGTGTCATCAATAATTAAATCTACTCCAGTTATTGCTTCAATAGTTCTAATATTTCTACCTTCTCTACCAATAATTCTACCTTTTAAGTCATCATTTGGTAAATTAACTACAGTTACTGTTTGTTCATTAGCAATATCTGCTGCAAATTTTTGCATTGATACAACTAATAAATCTTTTGCTTTTTTATCTGCTTCTAACTTAGCTTCGTTTTCTCTTTCTTTAATGTATGTTGCAATATCAATTGACATTGATTCTTCAACTTTTTCCATTACTAATTTTTCTGCTTTTTCACGACTAATTCCTGAAATTTCTTGTAACAAGTCTAGTTGTTGTTGTTTGATTTCTTCCACTTTAACTTGTTCGTTTTGGATTTCTTTTTGTTTTTCAAATAATTTTTCTTCTTTTTCGTCTAAAGTAGATTCTCTCTTTTGATAAAGTTCGTCACGCTTTTCCATATTTTTTTCTCTTTGCATAAGACGTTCTTCTGAATCTTTTACTTCTTGTTTCTTTTCCTTAGTTTCTTTGTCTAAGTCCATTTTTAATTTGTGAATTTCTTCTTTAGCTTCTAGCAATGATTCTCTTTTAGCTTTTTCAGCTTCTTTTTTAGCCTTTTCTAATATATCATCTGCTTTTTTATTTGCATTTTTTTCTTTAAAGGAATTTGCAACAGTACTTGCTGCAAAACCTGAACCCAATCCAATAACGACTAGCAAAACGGAGATTAATAAATCCATAATAATACCTCCATTTTCAAATGTTTACTTTTGTCCAAAGTATAACATCTATTTTTATTTTAAGTTTAATTTAGTAATAAGTCAAGAAAAAGAGAGTATAGTTTATTTCTTACTCCCTATTTTTTTATCTAAGCATAATGATGTTTCGTTTACTAATATTGGTTCTTCATTTAAAAATCCTAATTGTTTTATTATTGTTCCAAAGAAATCTCCATCTTTCATTTCTAGAAATATGTCTAAGAATCCTGTTGGATAAAATTCTTTTGATGTTGCTATATCACTTAATGATGGTACAAATATTTGCAAAATGTTACCCATTTTTATTTTACAAGTATGACTATGTCCTATTAATTTTATATTGGCTGGGTCTAATTGATATCCCAAATCCAACGAATCGTGTTTTAAGGCAACATTTTTTCCTGCAACTTCAATGTTAGCTGCAAAGTAACCTAAAGGCATCATATCAGATCTTTCTTTTTCCATTATATACTTAACGTTTAATCCTTTTGTTTTTAATGGTTCATAATCATGATTTCCAAGTAATATAACGTTATTTATTTTTCTATCATACGGGTAATTTCTTATTGCATATTTAATTTGTTCTTCTACTGTATCATGTTTTTCTTCATTAGAACTATTGAATCCATCAATAAAATCTCCAATATGAAATATTAAATGTATATCATCTTTTGTAGCATAATTATATACTTTATCTAGTAAATCTAATCTATCTCTTTTATTACCAAGATGTGTATCTGATATTGCTAAAAAATGAATATTTTTATTTTTACTTGGTTCAACCATAAAATTATTTCTACAAGCTTTATTTACTACACATTTTATGTCTCCATTATTTGTATATATTCTTTTTATTTCTACCCCATCATTTAGAATAGTTCTAAATATTTTTAATAATTCTTTATCATTAATATCCATAATATCTTTAATTTCATTAAATGTTTTATTTCTATCAATAAGTTCCATAACTCTCATATATTTTTCTGACATAATATCACCAACTTAATTTGTTATTATAACAATTCAATTGAATGGTTGCAACAAAAAAAGATAATTTTATTTATCTTCTTTGTTTTTATCGGTTTTTACTGAAATACTATAGTATTCTCTAACTTGTTTTTCAATTTCATCTGACAATTTTTTATTATCTTTTAATAGAAGTTTTGCATTTTCTTTTCCTTGTCCTATTTTTTCACCTTTATAAGCATACCATGCTCCTGATTTTTCTATAATACCAGCTTCTGATGCTAAATCTACAAGTTCTCCTTCTTTGCTAACTCCTTCGCCATACATTATATCTACTACAGCAGTTTTAAATGGTGGTGCTACTTTATTTTTAACAACTTTTATTGTTGTTCTATTACCTACTATTCCATCACCTATCTTTAATGCTTCACTGCGTCTTACATCAAGTCTAACTGATGAATAGAATTTTAAAGCTCTTCCACCTGGTGTTACTTCTGGATTACCAAACATTATTCCAACTTTTTCTCTTAATTGATTTATAAAAATTGCTGTTGTTTTTGTTTTACTAATTGTTCCTGATAATTTTCTTAATGCTTGTGACATTAATCTAGCTTGAAGTCCTACATGAGAGTCTCCCATTTCTCCATCAATTTCTGCTTGTGGTACAAGTGCAGCTACTGAATCTATTACTACGATATTTACTGCTTCACTTCTAACTAAAGCTTCACATATTTCTAGTGCTTGTTCTCCTGTATC
>CAYMEJ010000041.1:0-7971 GCA_964389735.1 uncultured Muribaculaceae bacterium | reverse complement strand
CCTGAATCATTAATTTTTTCCATTTTTAAACCCTTTTTCTTTAAATATGCTACATATTATATCATAAAATGACTAAAAAATCAATAACAAAAAAACTGTTGAATTCAACAGTCATTTTTATTATTTTACTAATTCGATAATAGCCATTAAAGTATTATCTCCTCTTCTTTCGCTTGTTTTAAGTATTCTAGTATATCCACCATTTCTATTTGCATATCTTGGTGCTAATTCATCAAATACTTTTTTAACAGCTTCTGTATCATTTTGAAGGAATGCTAATGCTTGTCTTCTAGATACTAAACTACCATTTTTTCCATAAGTAATCATTTTATCAACAAATTTACGAACTTCTTTAGCTCTTGTTTCTGTTGTTTCGATTCTTTCATTCATAATAACATCCTTAGTTAAGTTTGCTAACATACTTCTTCTATGTTTGTTATCACGACCTAATTTTCTATATGCCATGTCTATTCCTCCTTACTATTAATCTTCATCTCTAAGTAATAATCCTAAGTCTCTAACTTTATCTAATACTTCTTTTAATGATTTCTTTCCTAAATTACGTATTTTCATCATATCACCTTCTGATTTATTTACTAAATCTTGTAATGTATGAATTCCTGCTCTTTTTAAACAGTTATAAGCACGAACTGAGAAATCTAAATCTTCAATTGTAGTTTCTAAAACTTTTACTTTAGGATCTTCAGTTTTTTCTATCATTAATCCAGTCATATCTGCAATCTTACTTAAATCAGTAAGAAGTTCAAAATGTTCTATTAATATTCTTGATGCTAATGCTACTGCTTCTTCTGGTTTAATTGAACCATCAGTCCAAACATTAAGAATTAATTTATCATAGCTTTCATCTTGACCAACACGAGCTGGTTCAACTTCGTATGAAACTCTTTCAATTGGTGAATATAAAGAATCAATTGCAATAGTACCAACTTTCTTGTCTCCAAGAAGTTTCTTATTTTCTTCTCCTCTTACATATCCTCTACCATTTGATACAGTCATTTCCATAACTAATTTTCCACCCTTAGCAATATTAGCTATTACTTTATCTGGGTTTAAAATTTCGATATCTGCATCTCTTTCGATATCACCTGCAGTTACAGGACCTTCTTTTGTAGCATTTAATCTGATAATTCTTTTTTCATCAGAATGGTTTTTAATAACAACACCCTTTAAATTTAATATAATTAAAGCTACATCTTCAACAACACCATCAATTGTTTGGAATTCATGAGAAACTCCATCAATTTTGATACTGCTAATTGCACTACCAGGTAAACTAGATAACATAACTCTTCTTAAAGCATTACCTAATGTAGTACCGAACCCTCTTTCTAATGGTTCTAATTCAAATTTTCCATAAAAATTATTTTCAACATAATCAGTTATTTTATATATTGGTTTTTCAAATTGTAACATGAAACTTTCCTCCCTTTTAATTAATTACCCACGTGGGCGTTTTGGTGGACGACATCCATTGTGTGGAATTGGTGTTACATCTGTAATAGTTGTAACTTCAAGACCAGCTGTTTGTAATGAACGAATTGCTGTTTCACGTCCAGGTCCCATACCTTTAACAAATACTTCTACCTTACGCATTCCAATTTCATATGCAGCTTTTCCAGCAGCTTCAGCAGCCATACCAGCAGCAAATGGAGTAGATTTTTTACTTCCTTTGAAACCGATTGCTCCACTACTAGCCCAACTAATTGCATTTCCATCTTTATCAGTTAGTGTAGTAATTGTATTATTAAATGTTGAATGAATATGTGCTATTCCTTCTGGAACATTTTTCTTTACTTTTCTTTTTCTAGTTTTATAAGCCATAGTCTAACCTCCTTATTTTATATTTAAACTATTTCTTTTTATTAGCAACAGTTTTTCCTTTACCTTTACGAGTACGAGCATTTCTACTTGTTCTTTGTCCTCTTACTGGTAATCCTTTTTTATGACGACTTCCTTCGTATGAATTAATTTCCATTTTAGTCTTAATATTCATACTTACATCACGACGAAGATCTCCTTCAACTAAATGTTTTGATACTTCATCACGAATTCTTGCTTGTTCATCGTTGTCTAGATCTCTTGCTTTTTTTGCAGGATCTACTTTAGCAGCTGCTAAAATTTGTTTTGATAATTGTCTTCCTACACCATAGATAGCAGTTAATGCTATTTCAACTTGCTTATCATTTGGTAAGTCAACACCTTTAATACGTGCCATTTAATACCCTCCTATCAATTATCCTTGTTTTTGTTTGTGTTTAGGATTTTCACAAATAACCATTACATTACCTTTTCTTCTGATTATTCTACATTTAGAACAAATCTTTTTTACTGATGGTTTACGTTTCATAATTTATTCCTCCTATTACTTTCTATAGGTTATGCGCCCACGTGTTAAATCATAAGGCGATAATTCTATTGTCACGGTATCCCCCGGTAAGATACGAATGTAATTCATTCGTATTTTACCAGAAACGTGAGCCTCTACAATGTGACCATTTTCAAGTTCTACTTTAAATTTACCTCCTGGTATAATTTCAAGTATTTTTCCTTCGATTTCTATTGTATCATCTTTTGCCATCTTTTCACTCTCCCGTCAAAATTTGGTATCCATCTTTTGTAACAACAACAGTATGCTCATAATGAGCTGATGGTTTTTCATCTGCTGTTATTATTGTCCAGTCATCATCTAATATATATATATCAGCTGTACCTGCATTAAGCATAGGTTCTACTGCTATAACCATACCTTCTTTTAGTACTGGACCTGTACCTTTGTTTCCATAATTAGGAACTTCTGGATCTTCATGTAATTTTGAACCAATTCCATGACCAACTAATTCCTTAACTACTCCAAGATTATGAGCTTCTGCATATTCCTGAACTGCATATCCTATATCACCAATGTGATTATTAGGTTTAACTTGTTCAAGTCCTTTATACAAAGCTTTCTCAGTGTGTTCCATAAGATATTTCTTTTCATCATCTATCTTCCCAATAGCATGTGTCCATGCTGAATCACCATGATAACCTTTGTAACAAGCACATATATCTAAAGTAACAATATCACCATTTTTTAACTTCCTCTTACCAGGAATTCCATGAACTACTTCATCATTTACAGAAATACATATAGCTCCAGGAAATCCACCATAATTCTTACAAGATGGATAAGCATCTTGACTTATAATAAATTTCTCCGCTAAATCGTCTATTTCCTGTGTTGTAATTCCAGGTTTTAAAAAAGGTTTTAAATACTGATGTGTACGATACACAATATTTCCTGCAATCTTCATCAATTCAATTTCACGTTGACTTTTAATTGTAATCATGAAATCATCTCTCTTCCAAAACTGATTCTATTTGCTTTAAAATATTTTCTTTACTATCAAGAGCATTTATATGATATAAACAATGTTTATTTTCATAATACTCAATTAATGGTTCAGTTTTATTAATGTATTCATCATATCTAGTATTAAATGATTGTTCATTATCATCTTCTCTTTGATATAATTCTCCATTACATTTATCACAAATTAAATCTTTTTCAGGTTTTGAAGATTCTATGTTAACATTGTAGATTGAACCGCAATTTTTACAAATTCTTCTGCCTGTTATTCTTTCTAGTAAAATATTCTTATCAACATCTAATAAAAATACATAACCAATATCTTTATTAATAGTCTTTAATATTTCATCATACTTAATTGCTTGATCAACATTTCTTGGAAATCCATCCAAAATATATCCATTCTTGCAATCATCTTGTTGAATTCTATTTTTTAATAATTTTAATACTAATTCATCATTAACTAAGCTACCACTTGCCATTACTTTTCTTAGTTCATTACCTAACTCATCATCTTTACTAGAAGCATCTCTTAACAAGTCTCCTGTAGAAATATGAGCTAAATTGTATTTATCTTTTAATATCTTAGCTTGAGTCCCCTTACCAGCTGCTGGCGGAGCAATTAATATTATATTCATCGTCTTCTACTATATCCTTTTTTATAACTTCTTGTTACCAAACTACCTTCAAGTTGTTTATATGTTTCAAGTGCAACACCAACAACAATTAGTAATCCAGTACCACCTATTGTAACATTTGATGATAATAAATCCTTATCAATCATGTTAACAAGTGCACTAAATATAATTGGCATACCTGCAATTATAACTAAGAATGTAGAACCAACTACTGTTAGTCTAGATAAAACTTTACTAACATATGTTTCTGTTTCTTTACCAGGTCTTATTCCTGGAATATATCCACCATTTTGTTGTAAATTCTTTGCCATTTCTTCTGGTTTGATTTGAATAAATGTATAGAAATATCCAAAGAAGAATATTAATAATACATATATTAAGAAACCAACCGGTGTTGAATATGATAAGTAATTTTGAACAAATGATGTGAATGCCTCTTTATTAACAAGTTGAGCAATAGTTGCTGGTATTGCTAATAAACTAGAAGCAAATATTACTGGAACAACTCCAGCTGAATTGATTTTTATTGGCATAAATGATTGTTGAGCTCCATATGCACTAGTTGTTTTATTTGCGTATTGAATTGGGATCTTACGATCTGCTTCTTGTACCCAAATTACACCAATTATAATTAAGAAATATACTATTACGAATAATACGAATAATACTATTCCAAGTACTTGATTAAATGAAGAATTTAATACAAGTCCTTTAAATGCTTCAACAAACATTGTTGGTAATGACTCAATAATACCAGCCATAATTATTAGAGATATACCATTTCCTATTCCTTTTTGAGTAATTTGATCACCCAACCATAATAAGAATGCTGTACCTGCTGTTAATATTGTTGCAACATACATATGATCTAATGCAGTTGCTGTGCTACCAATAAGTGCAAATGATAATGCAAACCCTTCAATGAAGGCAAATATTATACCAACATATCTACTAATTTGATTTATCTTTTGTCTACCTGTAGGTCCTTGTTTATTTAATTCACTAAAGTATGGAATAATATCCATTTGCAATAGTTGCATAATAATGGTTGCTGTGATGTAAGGCATAACACCTAAAGCAAATATTGAAAATTGCTTTAATGCTCCTCCACCCATTGCATTCATTAATTCAAAGAAACCTAAGTTTACTGTAACATCTGGTGTAGCTGGAACTCTAATTGATGTTCCCACTACAAAGATCAATAATGCTCCCAACGTAAATGCGATTCTCTTACGTAAATCTTTATTAGTTGGTGCAAATATTTGTTTCATAGTTTGAAACATATTAGATCACCTCAGCTTTACTTCCTGACTTTTCAATCTTTTCTAAAGCGCTAGTTGAAAATTTTGATGCTTGAATTGTTAATTTCTTTTCAAGTGTTCCTTCCCCTAATACTTTTATTCCTGCTAATTGATTTTTTACTAATCCTGTTTCTCTTAATAGAGCAGGTGAAACAACTGTTCCATCTTCAAACATATTTAAATCACTTAAATTGATTACTGCATACACTGTTTTGAATTTAGCATTACTAAATCCTCTTTTTGGTAAACGTCTATATAATGGTAATTGTCCACCTTCAAAGATTGGGTTTACTCCACCACCACTACGTGCGTTTTGTCCTTTGTGACCTTTTCCACTTGTTTTTCCTAAACCACTACCAGAACCACGTCCAACTCTTCTACGAACTTGTTTAGCTCCTTCGTTTTTATTTAATTCATGTAACTTCATTATCCTATAATCTCCTCTACAGTTTTTCCTCTTAATTTTGCAACTTCTTCAACAGATTTTACATTTTTAAGTGCATTGATTGTAGCAGTAGCCATATTTAATTTAGTTCTTGATCCAAGTGATTTTGATAAAATGTCACGAACTCCAGCAAGTTCTAGTACAGTACGAACAGCTCCACCAGCGATAACTCCAGTACCAGCTGATGCAGGTCTTAATACAACCTTTGCAGCTCCTGAAATACCTACTATTTCATGTTGGATTGTTCTGTTATCAATTAAAGGTATTTTAACGATATTCTTTTGAGCAGCTTGTAGTGCTTTTTTGATTGCATCAGGTACTTCATTAGCTTTACCAATACCTAATCCAACTTGACCTTTTCTATCCCCAACAACAACAGTAGCAGAGAATCTTCTTTGACGTCCACCTTTGTTAACTTTAACAACTGATTTAACTTCAATTACTAATTCTTCATATTGTTTTTGTTTAGGATCCATATTTCTATTTTGCATAAATACCCTCCTATTAGAATTCTAATCCTTTTTCACGTGCAGCTTCAGCTAAAGCTTTAACACGTCCATGATAAAGATATCCACCTCTATCAAATACTACTTTTTTGATTCCTGCTTTAATTGCTGCAGTAGCTATTGCTTCTCCAACTTTTGTAGCAGCTTCAATATTGCTTCCATTTTTTTCTTTTAATGATGAAGCACTTACTAAAGTAGTACCAGTTTCATCATCAATAATTTGTGCACTGATGTTAGTATTAGATCTGAATACTGAAAGTCTTGGTACTGCAGTAGTTCCACAAACTTTAGCTCTTACTCTTTCATGTCTAACAACACGCATTTTATTACGAGATACTTTATTTATCATAAGTAAACTTCTCCCTTCTACTTATAGTTTTTATTAAGCAGCTTTCTTTCCTTCTTTACGACGAACATGTTCATCTTTGTAACGAATTCCTTTACCTTTGTAAGGTTCAGGTTGTCTAACTTTTCTAATGTTAGCTGCAAATTCTCCAACTAATATTTTATCAATTCCTTTTACTGTTATTTCAGTATTAGAAACTACTTCAACGCTTAATCCAGTAGGAATTGCTAATTCAACTGGATGTGAATATCCAGCAGCTATTACTAATGTGTTACCTTTCATTGAGAAACGATACCCAACACCAATAATTTCAAGACCTTTTTCGTATCCAGTAGTAACACCATTAATCAAATTTTGAATATTTGCATTTGTTGTACCATGCATAGCTTTAGTCTTTAATTCTTCATTAGCTCTTGAAACAGAAATTTCATTTTCATTAATCTCAACAGTAATGTTTTTTACTAAGTCTAATGATAATTCTCCTTTAGGTCCTTTAACAGTTACTTTATTATTTTCATTAGTTACTGTAACACCTGCAGGTATCACGATTTTTCTATTACCTATACGGCTCATATTGACACCTCCTTATATTTTTGTTTATTACCAAATATAAGCTAAAACTTCTCCACCTAAATTTTGTTTACGAGCTTCTTTATCAGTCATAATACCTTTAGATGTAGAAACGATTGCTATACCTAAACCATTTAATACTTTAGGCACTTCATCATTTTTAGCATAAACACGTAATCCTGGTTTTGAAATACGTTTTAATCCTGTAATTACTCTTTCTTTATTGTGTCCATATTTTAATGTTAAAAGAATAGTTCCTTGAACAGTATCATCTAACACTTTATATTCTTTAATAAATCCTTCTTCTTTTAAAATTCTAGCAAGTTCTATTTTTAATTTAGAAGCAGGGACTTTAACTTCAGTATAACGCATTTGATTAGCATTACGAATTCTTGTAAGCATATCTGCGATTGTATCTGTTACTACAGCCATAATAAATCCTCCTTCCCAAACTACCAGCTTGATTTTTTAACACCTGGTATTTGTCCTTTGTGTGCTAATTCTCTAAAACATATACGGCAAACTCCAAACTTACTCATAACTGAATGAGGTCTTCCGCATCTTTCACAACGTGTATATTCACGTACTTTGAATTTTTGTTTTTTATTAGCTTTAACTATCATACTTTTCTTTGCCATAATATCCTCCAATTACTTTCTAAAAGGAATTCCAAGTTCACTTAATAAGTCATGTGCTTCTTCGTTAGTATTAGCAGTTGTTACGAATACTATATCCATACCTCTAACTTTTACTACATCATCATAATCGATTTCTGAAAAGATTAATTGTTCTTTA
>CAYMEJ010000040.1:0-8191 GCA_964389735.1 uncultured Muribaculaceae bacterium | reverse complement strand
TGATAATAGAGCAACAAGCGACAAGACTTTAACATTAACAGGTAAAGTAAGTTTAGCAGGAATTGAAATAATCTATATTTAAAAGAACATTGAATGTTCTTTTTTTTGTTTGAATAACTATATATCTTTTGTTATAATAACAAATAAAGGAGGTGTAACAATGGATTATAAATGGAATACTTCAGAAATTGAGGAAAGAA
Source organism: uncultured Muribaculaceae bacterium (assembly GCA_964389735.1). Classification (GTDB taxonomy): domain Bacteria; phylum Bacillota_I; class Bacilli_A; order RF39; family UBA660; genus JAQUVS01. The sequence goes on along the minus strand of CAYMEJ010000040.1, from coordinate 7,991 downwards.
TAAGATATGTAAAAGAAAGATTAAATAGAACACATGATCAAAAAGAAATAGAAAAACTAAATGTTACACTTCTAACTTACTTATCAATGCTAGATAATAGTGGAACACTTAGGTATACAAGATATACCAATATTATGGATAAAATAACAAATGATAGTTATGTTATAAAAAGAAATAACGAAACAAAAAGAATGGAAAACAGTATTATTGCATCCAACATTGGTGAGTTTGATGAAAATTATATAAACTTTTTATTAGAACTTTGTAAAAATGCAGTCAATAATAGAAACTCATATGATGAATATATATTATTTACACCACAAGAATATAGTAATATTGAACTAGTAAATATTTCAAAAAAATTTTATGATAATTTAGACGATTCAGAAATAACTGAAAAAGCAAATATAGTATTTAATAAACCACAAAATATAAACTTTACAACATTATTTAGAACATCATCAAAAGATTATAATGGAATAAATTATAACGATTATATATTTAAAGAAAGTTTTATAACAATAAAAAAAGAAGACACAATAATGGATATTTTAACCACAAATCATGAAATAGGACATGCTATAAATTTTGCATTTAATTATGATAAATTATTTGAAAACACATATGGTGGTTTTGCAGAAGTACCTACATATACAATAGACTATTTAATGTTAGACTTTATGGAAGAGTTGGGATTTAATCAAGAAGAAATAAATAAATTAAGAGAAAGAAAAGAAAATAGTTTGTACAATTTAGCAAAATACACATTAAATATGATAAAAGGTAGAATGCTAAGAAGCAATGGAATGGAAAAATATAATAATTTCACTTCTGAAGATGTTAAAAATAATTTAAGATTAATAGAAAGAAAAAATTTGCTAGAAATAGAATCAATTTATATTGCAAAAGAATTATATAATCAAATAAAAGAAAATAAAGAAGAAGGATTAAATAAATTAAAAGAATTTATGAAAAAACCGACTAATAGAAGTGATAAACCTGATTTTTCATCGATAGGAATAACAGATGAAATGATATTAGAATGTAGTAAAAAAAATAATATAAAGAAAAAAGAAAAATAGTATTGACTCTCCCCTTAGGGAAGATAGTAAAGTGTATATAGGAAGTGATTTTATGTATCGAATTGGTGAATTCTCAACCCTTTCTAAAACAACAATTAAAGCATTAAGATATTATGAAAAAGAGAAATTACTAATCCCTTCTTTTGTCGACGAAGAAACGGGTTATAGATTTTATGAAACAAAACAATTATTAGAAATATCTAAAATAATATCATTAAGACAAATAGGAATGTCTATAGATGATATAAGATTAATATTAAGAGGAACTGATATTAATGAATTGTTGAATAAAAGAAAAGAAGAATTAACTAGTGAATTAAATATATATAATGATCAACTTTCTAGAATTAATTATTTATTGGAGGGAAAAAATATGAAATATGAAGTAATCACTAAAATGTTACCAGAAGAAATAGTATATTATAAGGAAGGAACAGTAGAAAAATTTGAAAATTTAACTGAATTTATAGTATCTTCAGGAGAAGAATGCTTAAAATTAAATCCAGATATTAAATGTATAGAACCAGAATACTGTTTTGTGTCTTATTTAGATGGAGAATATAAAGATAAAGATATAAAAGTAAGATATTCACAAGCAGTAAATAAAATGGGTAAAGAAAACGATAATATTAAATTTGAACAATTAAAACCTATTGAAGCAGCATGTATTTACCATAAAGGATCATACAGTAGTTTAGGTAATGCTTATGGATTCTTAATCAAATGGATAGAAGAAAATGGTTATGAAATAACTGAACCAATCAGAGAAAGATATATTGATGGTATGTGGAATAAAGAAAGTGAAGAAGATTGGCTAACAGAAATACAAGCACCAATTAGAAAGAGAAACTAATTAGTTTCTTTTTTTCTTACATAAAATGAAAAAAAATGTTATAATATAACTACAACGAGTAGCTATGTAATTGCGTAAATCCAGTTGCATAATTACTCGATTTTATTTTTAAAGGGGGAAAATAATATGTATAAGGTTAATGACTATGTAGTTTATAAAAAAGACGTCTGTAAAATAACAGAAATAAGAAAAAATCATCTTTATAATAAAGACTACTATATTTTAATACCTATTAAGGATGAATCTTTAAAAATAGAATTACCTATTGATGATAAAAATGAATTTATTAGAAATGTTATATCTAAAAAAGAAATAGAAGAATTAATAAAAAAGATTCCCACAATAGAAAATATTACAGATACTAATGAAAAACTTTTAGAATACCATTATAAAGAATTAATCAAAAATGGAACACATGAAGATTTAATTAAAATAATAAAAACAACATATTGTAGAAATCAAGATAGAAAAAATAATGGTAAAAAAGAAAATGCTAAAGATCATACATATTTTGAAATAGCAGAAGGTATTTTATATAATGAATTCTCAATAGCACTAAATTTAACATATGATGATACAAAAAAATATATAATAGATAAAGTAGATTATCTATTAAATAATTAATGAGGTAATGAAATGAACAAATTTATAGAAAATGATATAGAAGTATTAGGATTAAATGAAAAAACAAACAATATATTAAAAGATAACAGTATATTTAAAATAAAAGATTTATGGGTACTAAGAAGGCAAGACTTAAAAAAAATTAAATTAAGTGACTCAGATATTAATCATATTATTGTGCATTTACAATTAAAAGGTTACGATTTAAACAAGAAAACTTATTAATAAGATACTTGTTTATTTTTTTTTAAAAAAATGTAAAGTGTACTTGACATAATATAAAAGTAGTAGTATATTATTAAATGTAAAGTTAATTTTACATTAATGGAGGCCCTATTGAAAAACAAATTAGAAGAATTAAGAAAGAAAAAAGGGATTAATCAAGAAGAACTAGCTAATATTCTTGAAGTATCCAGACAAACAATATCTTCATTAGAAAATGGAAAATATGCACCAAGTATATTTTTAGCATTTAAAATAAGTAATTATTTTAAATTACCTATTGAAGAAATATTTATTTATGAGGAGAAATAATATGAATTGTTATATGAAAAATAAACTAACAATAGGAATATTTATGTTCCTAATAGGAATTGCAGCACTAGTATATGGAATAGTAATAGATGTAGAACAAAGTGCATTTATAACTGGATTTGGTTCTGGATTAGGTGGAACAGCATTAGTATTAATAATTAAAACTATAAGAGACTATAGTAATCCTGAAAGAAGAAAAGCAACAGAAATAGCAGATACTGATGAAAGAAATATTAAAATAATGACAAATTCTTATGCCTTAGCATTTAGAATATGCTTATTATTACAAGCATTAGCAACTATAGTTTTGGTATTCCTAAAAGAATCCGATCTTGCTCTATGCTTAGCAGGAGCATCATTCCTAGAAATGGTAATATTAATAATTATAATTACTATAGAAACAAAGAAAAATTAGCCATTAGCACAAGATAATGTGCTTTTTTTATGTTATAATATATTAAAGGAGTGAATACTATGATATTAATCATCGCAGAAAAACCAAGCTTAGCCCGTAATATCGTTGCAGGTATAGGTACCATGCAAAGAAAAAATGGTTATTATGAAAATAAAGAATATTTAGTAACATGGGCTTTTGGACATCTATTCACTTTATATGATATTGAAGATTATAATGAAAATAAAGAAACAAATATTAAATGGAGTATGGATAATATTCCATGTTACCCAGAAAAATTTAAATTCAATTTAAAAAAAGATAAGAATAAACAAATAGATACAGGTGTTGTAAATCAATTTAATATAATAAAAACACTTATTAATAGAGAAGATGTTGATACAGTAGTAAATGCAGGAGACTCGGATAGAGAAGGAGAAATAATAGTAAGATTATGTATAGAAAATGCTCTTAATACTAATAAAAAACTATTAAGACTTTGGTTACCTGATCAAACTCCTGAAACAGTAAAACAAGGTCTACTAGAAATGAAAAGTGAAACAGAATATGATAATTTAGCTAATGAAGGTTTTGCAAGAACATATATAGATTGGTTATATGGAGTTAATCTAACTAGATATGCAACATTAAAAAAAGGTTTATTATTAAGAGTAGGAAGAGTAATAATACCTATAGTAAAAGCAATCTATGATAGAGACTTAGAAATTAAAAACTTTGTTCAAGATATATATTATGGAATATCATCTAATGAAAAAACAAATGGGGAAGAAGTAGAGTTAACATCAAAAGAAAAGTTTGATAAAAATGAACAAAAAAAAGCACTAGATATGTGCGACAAATATAACAATGAAAAAGCAATTGTTAAAGATAAAAAAGTAAAGAAAGATACTTTAAATGCAGGTAAGCTATATTCATTATCTAAACTACAAAACTTTTTAGGTAAAAAATATAAAATGCCTATGGATAAATCATTATCAGTAATACAAAAACTATATGAAGATGGTTATTTAACATATCCTCGTACTAACTCAGAATATTTAGCTACAAATGAGAAAAGCAAAATAAAAACGATTCTAAATAATATAAATAAATTAGGATACCCAGTAGAATTTAAAGATAAGAAAACTATCTTTGATGACTCTAAAATAGAATCCCATTCAGCACTTACGCCTACTTATAAAATACCAGATAAAACTAAATTAACAGAAGATGAAAAAATAGTATACACAACAGTATTAAGAAGATTTGTAGCAGTCTTCTGTAGTGAAGAATGCAAAGTAGAAAAAACAGAAATAGTTATTAAACTAGGAGAATTAGAAGAATTCACATTAAAAGGAATGGTTATCATAGATAAAGGATGGACTAAATATGACGAATATAGTAAGAATGATAAAATACTTCCTAATTTAAATATTGGTGACGAAGTCAATATTAACTTTAAACCATTAGAAAAGAAAACTAATCCACCTAAACATTATACAATTGAGACACTTAATAATTATTTAAAGAACCCATTTAAAGAAGATAAAAATAAAAAAGATGATGAAAATGAAGATGATACAGAAGATTATAAGGCAATATTTGAGGGATTAGAATTAGGAACAGAAGCAACAAGAACAGGTATTATAGATAATGCTATAAAAAGTGAATATATTGAATTAAAAAAAGATGTTTACTATATTAAACCAAAAGGAGAATACTTAATTGAATCCTTAAAAGAAATGAATATTAATATGGATAAATATAAAACAAGTACATTAGGTCAAGGACTTAAAAAAGTATATCATGCAGAAATAAAAATAGATGATGTAGTAGATCTAGCTAAAAAAGAAATAAGTGAAGTATTTAATAATAAGGATTTACCTATAGAAAAAGATACTAATACAGGATTCTATGGAGATATAGTAGGAAAATGTCCATTATGCAATAAAGACGTTATTAAAAATAGATATGGATATGGATGTACTGGATATAAAGAAGGATGCACATTTAAAATAAATGGAAATATTTGTAAAAGAATAATATCAAAGAGAAATATAGAATTACTATTATCAACAGGAACATCTTCTAAAATAGAAGGATTTATATCAAAAAATAATAAAGAATTCTCAGCTAAGTTAAAATTAGAAGAAGGAAAAATTAGTTTTGATTTTGATAATCAACAAAATAATAGAAATTAATGTATAATGTAACAAAATATTTTAATAATATATAAAGATTAGTAGTAATCTTTTTTTCTTTTAAAAAAATTAGCACTCACTATTGACAAGTGCCAATTAATGAGTATAATACATATATGAAAGGGTGATAATTATGTATAATAATGAACAAGAAAATAATGAAAATGTACTAGAAAAATATGGACGTAATATCATCGAAGATGTAAGAAATGGAAAAATCGATCCAGTAATAGGTAGAGATGAAGAAATTCGTAGTATTACACGTATTTTATCTAGAAAAACAAAGAACAATCCAGTATTAATTGGAGAACCTGGTGTAGGTAAAACAGCTATTGTAGAAGGATTAGCATTAAGAATAGTAAAAGGAGATGTACCTAATAGTTTAAAGAATAAAACAATATGGGAACTTGATATGGCATCTCTTGTAGCAGGTGCTAAATACAGAGGAGAATTTGAAGAAAGACTAAAAAATGTACTTAATGAAGTAAAAAAATCAGAAGGTTCTATAATAATGTTTATTGACGAAATTCATACTATTGTAGGAACTGGTGCAGAAGGAGCAATGGATACATCAAATATATTAAAACCTATGCTAGCAAGAGGTGAAATTCATGTAATTGGGGCAACAACATTAAATGAATATAGAAAATATATAGAAAAAGATGGAGCACTTGAAAGAAGATTTCAAAAAATAAAAGTCAGTGAACCAAATGTAGAAGATACAATTTCAATTTTAAGAGGATTAAAAGAAAGATTTGAAATACATCATGGTGTAACAATCCAAGATAAAGCTTTAATAGCAGCAGCAACACTTTCTAATAGATATATTACAGATAGATATTTACCTGATAAAGCAATAGATTTAGTAGATGAAGCATGTGCAACTATAAGAGTACAAATGGATAGTGTTCCAATTGAGTTAGATACTCTAACTAGAGAAATAATGAGATTAGAGATAGAAAAACAGGCAATAAAAAAAGAAAAAGACGAATTATCTAAAAAAAGAGTTGAATCAATAGATGAAACATTATCAAATTTAAAAGAAAAAGAACAAGAATTAACTGAAGCTTGGAATAAAGAAAAATCAATAAATGACGATATAAAGAAAAAGAAAAAAGAAATTGAACAAGCTAAATTTGAACTTGATCAAGCAGAAAATGATTATAATCTAGAACAAGCAGCAATACTAAGACATGGTACTATTCCTAAATTGGAAAAAGAATTAATTGAACTTAATAATGTAGAAAAAAATAAATTATTAAGTGATATAGTAGAAGAAAATGATATAGCAAATATTATATCTAAATGGACTAATATACCAGTAACAAAATTAATATCTAGTGAAAAAGAAAAATTATTATCACTAGAAGAAAATATGAAAAAATTAGTAATTGGACAAGATAATGCAATTAAATTAGTAAGTGATGCAATAATTAAATCAAGAAGTGGAATAAAAGATCCAAATAGACCTATAGGTTCATTTATTTTTCTAGGACCAACTGGAGTAGGAAAAACAGAAATAGCAAGAACTCTGGCATATGAATTATTTGATGATAAAAAACATATGATAAGAATTGATATGAGTGAATATATGGAAAAATTTTCTGTTTCAAGATTAATTGGATCACCTCCAGGATATGTAGGTTATGAAGAAGGAGGACAATTAACTGAAGCAGTTAGAAGAAATCCTTATAGTATAGTTTTATTTGATGAAATAGAAAAAGCACATCCTGAAGTATTAAACTTACTATTACAAATACTAGATGATGGTAGAGTAACAGATAGTAATGGACGTACAGTAGATTTTAAGAATACAATTATAATAATGACTTCTAATGTTGGTAGTGATCATATACTAGACGGAAATACAGATAAAGTATTACCAGAATTAAAAAAATACTTTAGACCGGAATTTATAAATAGAATAGATGAAATAATAGTATTCAATTCTTTATCAAAAGAAAATATTTCCAAAATATTAGATAAAATAATTAAAGAAATAGAGGAAAGATTAATTGATTTAAATATACATATCAATATAACTGACAATGCAAGAAATAATTTAATAGAAGAAGGCTATGATATTAATTATGGAGCAAGACCATTAAAAAGATTAGTTAGTAGAACCATTGAAACAATTCTTGCAAAAAAAATAATAAATAATGATATAAATTATTCAAGCAATTTAACAATAGATTATGACAATGATAAAAAAGAATATATTGTAAAATAAAAAGAAGCAATTAAGTGAAGTTGTCAACAAAAAGTAGACACTAAAAAAATACTATTGAAACCCTAGTTGA
>CAYMEJ010000039.1:0-8251 GCA_964389735.1 uncultured Muribaculaceae bacterium | reverse complement strand
GACCTAATACCGTTTAAACGCATGTGCCAGCCGGATGAGCTTGCAGGCGGAGTAATCTATCTGCTAAGCGATGCATCCTCGTATACGTCTGGCTGTGATCTCATCATTGACGGTTGCTTTACGAGCATCTGATTATTTTGAACGTACAAGGATAAAGTATGCTGTTACTTGGAATAGACATAGGAACATCCTCATGCAAAGCTGAGTTGAGAGACGAGGACGGAACCGTACTTGCATCTCACAGCGAAGGTTATCAGCTGTACTTTCCTTTTCCTGGATGCGTAGAACAGGATGCCGAAGAATGGTGGACAAGCACATGCCGCTGCATCCGAGCCATCATGGAGAGAAGCGGTTGCGATCCTAACAAAATTGCCGGTATCGGTATCGACGGGCAGAGCTGGTCGGCCATTCCTGTCGATTCGGATGGAAATGTGCTGGCGCGCACTCCCATTTGGATGGATACCAGAGCCGAATCTCTTTGTGAGAGAGTTCGCGAAAGACTGGGTGCTGATGCGCTGTTTTCCGTATCCGGAAATCCATTCTACGCGTCGTATACCTTGCCGAAGCTGCTATACTGGATGGACGAGCAGCCAGAACTGGTAAAAAGAACCGATAAAGTGCTGCAAAGCAACAGCTATATCGTATATCGGTTGACGGGCGTAATCAGCCAGGATCTGTCCCAATGTTATGGTTGGCAAAACTATGATGTTGAGAACAGAAGATATGATGAAGCCATGACACGCGCACTGGGGATTGACAAACGCTTTCTCATTGAACCGGTCGCATCAGATCATGTCGTGGCAAGGGTCAACAAAGAAGCGGCCGCTCTTTGCGGGCTGGTTGAGGGAATTCCTGTGGTGGCTGGCGGATTGGATGCGGCGTGCGCGGCACTGGGCGTAGGTGTTATTGACCCGGGACAGATACAGGAACAGGGCGGTCAGGCGAGTGGCATCAGTATATGTACAAATTCGCCCATAAGGCATCGCAAGCTCATTCTGAGCTCTCATGTTATTCCGGACAGATGGCTGTTGCAGGGCGGGACGGTCGCCGGTGGCGCAAGCGTAAACTGGTTTGCACAGAATCTGGGCGGCATGAAGGACGGCGTGCTGACAAACCAAGGAGACGATGTATTTGAGAAGCTTAGTGCGGAAGCGGAGAAATCCCCTGCAGGAGCAAATGGCCTGATATTCCTTCCTTACCTCAATGGTGAACGAAGCCCAATATGGGATGCCAAAGCCAGAGGAATGTATTTTGGCCTGAAACTCAAAACAACGCATGCAGACATGATTAGAGCGGTTATGGAGGGCGTGGGCTTTGCTCTTAGACATAACCTTGAAACCGCTTCTGAAACCGGTATAAGCATACATGAGCTCAGGCCTATGGGCGGAGCCGCACACAGCGTAATCTGGACACAGATCAAGTCCGATATTACCGGATGCCGTATGCGCGTTGCAGGCGTAAAAAATGCTACCACCTGTGGAGCGGCGATGCTCGCGGGGGTTGGCGTGGGGATGTATGCAAACTATGAGGCGGCAGCGAAGAAACTGGTCGAAATTGAACGCGTGCAGGAGCCCGAAAAAAGAAGCAAAGCGCAGTATGATGCAAGCTACGCAGTGTATAGACAATTGTATCAGGAAACCAAGGGCATGATGCATCAAATAGCAGATATGGAAGGGGACGCTATATGATGAAAGCGGCGGTACTGCATGGCAAAGGGAAAATACGCTATGATGATTGGCCGGACCCTGTTGTAAAGAAGGGAACCATACTGGTTGGCGTTCACGCATGCGGGATTTGCGGCAGCGATGTTCCCCGGATATGGGGAGACGAGGCGCACAGTTATCCAATTATTTTGGGTCATGAATTTGCAGGCGAAGTTCTGGAGCTTGGGGAAGGCGTAACGGAATATCGTGTAGGCGACCGGGTGGCCGGGGTTCCGCTTCTGCCGTGTATGCGGTGTGAAAGCTGCCAACAGGGACATTACTCGCATTGCAAGCATTATAGTTTTATCGGTTCCAGAGAGCAGGGTGCTCTTGCGGACAAGATTGTGATTCCTGTGACCAATGCCGTTAAACTCCCGCAGGGCGTTTCGTATGAATGCGGCGCGCTGTTTGAGCCGGCAACGGTTGCTCTTCACGGTATTTTGAATGCGAAATTTCAAGGTGGCTCCAAGGTGGCTATTCTTGGCGGAGGCAACATTGGTATTTTAGCTATGCAGTGGGTCAAGGCGCTTGGCGCAAGCGAAGTCAGCGTTTTTGACATTCAACAGGAGCGATTGGATCTTGCGACCCGCCTGGGCGCCAATCGGACGGTTAATCTTTGTCAGACTTCCGAGAACGAATGGATGGAGTACCTGGATCAATATGACTATGTGTATGAAACCGCTGGACAGTTTGATACAATCAGGCGAGCTCTGGATCTGGCGGGATATTGCGGAAAAGTTATTTATATAGGCACGCCACACCGAGACGGGGATTTCTCGTGGAAGCAATGGGAGAAAATCAACCGCAAGGAACTCCGGCTATGCGGTACCTGGATGAGTTACAGCGCACCGTTTCCCGGAAAGGAATGGATAATGACCGCCGAATACTTTGGAAAGGCGCTTCTGAAGATTGATGACGGAATGATATTTGCCAAGTATCCCCTGTCAGAGATTGAACAGGCGGCGGATTTGTTTCAGCATCCGAATCTTGTCAAAGGCAAGGTCATCATTACAAACTAAAATGATTGAAGCAGGAAAAACGATGGATATTCTTGAAAACATACGAAATTTGCAAAAAAAAGGGGATTGCCGCCGGCATTTATTCCTGTTGCAGTTCAAATCAATTTGTTTTGGATGCGGCGCTTCAACGCGCGCTTAAGCATGACACCTGCGTTTTGATTGAGGCAACATCCAATCAGGTAAATCAGTTTGGCGGGTATACGGGCATGACGCCCGACAGATTCTATCAATATGTGATGGAGCGAGCCGCCATAGCGAACATGCCGTCGGAACGAGTTATCCTGGGTGGAGATCATCTGGGACCGCTGACCTGGGTGAGCATGCCCGAAGAAGAAGCAATGTGCAACGCTGAGGAGCTTGTGCGTCAATATGTGTTGGCTGGCTTTACCAAAATCCATATTGATACAAGCATGCGCGTTGCCGATGATTCGACAGAATTACGCTTGCCGGAAGAAGTGATTGCCCGGAGAGGCGCGAGGCTGGTTGCGGCTGCAGAAAAAGCTTACTGCCACCGGTTTACATTCCCTTTGAAGTGTTCAGCAGAAGAACGGAAGAGCAGAGAACAATCACCCAGGCACAGCTCGATTTCCTTATTGAGAACAACCTCCAGAACTAATATCGGAAATCGGCGACGATTATCATTAAGCCTTGGAATAGGATGAGCCTCATAAAGTTGTTTTTGATAACCAATGGGGCTCACCCTTTCTCAAAACGATTCGTAACGGAAGGGGAACGACCTTGAAGAAGCAAAAGAAAAACAAAACCAGGAATCGTTTGATTCTACTGTCATTGATTGTGCTTTATCTTGGCGCTATTGTGATTTGCATTGTTACTGTAAACAAGCCGGCACAGTTGCTGGTCGATCTTGGTTCGACAGAGATTGTCATGGACGGCGTATCTAAAGTTCCCCTGCGCGCTACGGTTCTCGACAATCATGGGAATCCCATGTCCGGACAGGAGATATACTTTCAGATGATCGTTGGTTCCGGCAAAGTGGTGACCCTTCTCGCCGTAACGGGCGAGGATGGCAAAGCGCTGGCAGAGTATCAGGTCGGATATGGAAATGAAGAGAGTACAGTCAAGATCGATGTAAAGAATATGACCGGCCTCTTGGAATCGGTAGAGATTCTCGAAAGGCCAAATCTGGTTGATTTGAAAGAAATATGTGTAGAAGCCGACATTGAGCAAACAGACATTTTGAAAGATGGATTGAAAATTACTGCAACACTCCTTGATTCGCAAGGTCAGCCGGTAGAGAACGGGAAGTTGCTGTTTAAGGTGATTAGCGGAAGCGTTGGCTTTTCTGGCTTGAAAATGATGTCAAAGACAACGGATGATCAGGGAACCGCTTCCATATTGTACAGCCCTGCAGCTGCGAGTAACGTATCGATCAAGATAGAAGCAGAAGCCGATTCATCCGTATACACCACCTTGGAGTTCACCGTAAAATAATCATGACAGACGGAAAGGAGCAGAATAATGAAAGAAGTTAAGCTGGAATCCATAAAGCATGTGACGGCCGAAGAATTTGCGCCATATGGCCGGGTCATTGGACGCTTTGAGGATATGGAGGAATACCTGTTTTCGCTGCGTCCGCAGAAACCGTTGGGCTTTTGTGACGTAGATGTGTGTGATAAAGCTTTCTGGGATGTTCTTCCGTTTGAGCCGGGTCTTCGGTTTGGCCTTGGTATGAATTGGATTAAACAGAAGCCAGAGGGCACGAATATCGAATGGACAGAGTGCCATTTAACAACATATGAATTCTTCTTCCCGCTCGCCGGAAAAGAAATGATCTTTGTTCTTGCACCTCCGGGGCCTGTGCCCAATTTGGAGAAAACGCGTGCCTTTTTAATCGGTCCCGACGAGGGCGTGCTGCTGGATAAGGGAACCTGGCATTTTCCACCGTTCACTCCTTACGGCATTGCCCCCTGTGTCATGCCGCGGTATGGCGAAATGGTAGAGGTCACGGGCCCGGTTACGGAGGCGTTTGGAAAGAAATTTGATACGCCACAACCGCTATACCGTATTGGCGCACTGCATGCTATGGAAACCTACTACTACGGTAAAGACTATGAAGACGGTCGTTTCACCCAGAAGGGCGATTATACCATTAAGATCGTCTAGAGAGGAAAGGCAATGAACTATAGAACACTCGGAAAAACCGGATATAAAATCACCGAAGTTGGCATTGGAACTTGGCAGCTTGGCGGTGGCTGGGGTCAGCCATTTGATGAAAAAGTTGCTGAGAGAACATTGAATGAAGCCATTGATATGGGCTATAACTTTATCGATACCGCAGATAGCTATAGCGACCAGCTTAGCGAGCGCAGTGTCGGCAGAGTTGTTAAAAGCAGATCTGAGCACGTTTATGTTGCTACAAAGATTGGACGTCGTCTTAAGCCGCATACAACGGAAGGATATAACGAAGCAAACATTCGCAGATTTGTCGAGGACAGCCTCAGAAATCTTCAGATGGATCGGATTGATCTGGTACAGCTTCATTGCCCGACACCGGAAGTATATTATCATCCGGAAGTCTTTGAGGTCATGGATAAGCTGGTTGATGAAGGAAAGATTGCCTATTACGGCGTTAGTGTACAGCGGGTCGAGCAGGCGCTGAAGGCGATCGAATATCCCAACGTTTCAACCATACAGATTGTATACAACATGCTGCGCCAACGTCCGGAGAACATTCTGTTCCCTGAGGCGATTAAACGCAATGTTGGCATTATTGCACGCGTTCCGCTTGCCAGCGGATTGCTGTCTGGGAAACTCACGCTTGATTCCAAATTCCCGGAGGGAGACTATCGCAATCAGTATGGTCGTGGCGAACCGGTCGACTATGATCCACACGAATATGGTATGCGTGGCGAGCTGTTTGGCGGAGTCGATTATGACGTGGGCATTGCTGCTGTTGAGGAGTTCAAAGAGGTATTCCAATCGGATGTGTTTTCACAGCAGGCAATCCGTTGGATTTTGATGTCCAATGCCGTCAGCGTGACTGTTGTTGGCGCTGCGAATCCAAGACATCTTCAGGATAATTGGATGGCGTCCGCTTTGCCGGCATTCACCCCGGATCAGATGATGAAGATCAAGAAGATTTATAACAAGTATTTTTCGAAGACAACACATCAGATCTGGTAAAGTGTGCTGACAAGCGCTTCACTAAGGATGATGTGCCTGAGCTTGGTTTTCTCGGATAACAAGTAATACGTTTGCGTTCCGGCGATAAGTAAATATTCGTGACAGTTCGTCTATATACGGTTCTGAATGCGCAAAACAGCTTTTGCCATACTGTCGCAAAGAGCCCCAACGCGGGGCTCTTTTTTGCGTTTGCGGGCTTGTTCCCACGTGGTGCGTGACTGCGCAAATCTTCGTGACGAGAAGAAAATATGCATTAATTATGAAATTGCGAAAAATGCAAAAGAATACCTGATAAAAAGTGAAAAAATATAGAAGATACAAATAAAACAACATACAAAACGATACACAGATTTTACAAAGATATTTATAAATATGTATTGACATGCGAATATATATGCAGTACAATGCCCGCAACAAGTTTGTTTCTGGAGGGTGTTTTACATGAAAAGAGTGACTGCATTATTTCTGGCGGTGTTGATCGCGGCGTTGTGCGCGGGCTGCGCGGCAAAGGCAGGCAAAGACGATACGGTTCTGACGGTCGCCACATCGCCGGACTTTTCGCCGATGGAGTTTGTCGATTCGTCCAAGAGTGGGCAGGAGCAATATGTAGGCTACGACATCATGCTGGCCAACTATATCGCAGATGAGCTGGGACTTACGCTGGAGATCAAGCCCATGTCGTTTGACGCCTGCCAGACGGCGGTGCAGCTGGGCACCGTAGACATGTCAATCTCCGGATTTTCATGGATGGCCGAGCGGGAGGAGAACTTCTGCCTGTCCGATTACTATATCGCCGGCGACAACGAGACCGAGCAGGTCATCATCACAACAGAGAAGTTTGCAGGTGTGCTCAATGCTGCGGACGATTTTGCAGAGCTGAAGGTCGGCGCGCAGGCCGCTTCCCTACAGGAGCGCCTTTGCAACGAGGAGCTGCCCGAATCCGCGGAGGTCGTGCTCTTTAAGGACATCAACGACGCCGTGCTGGCGCTGCAAACCGGCAAGATCAACGCGCTGGCCGTGGCGAAGGGCAATGCGGAAGCCATTATGGTCAACAACCAGGATGTCATCGTCTCCGGCTTTATGTTTGATGTGGATCCCAAGTATGAGAACAATGTCATTTTGATGAACAAAGAGGATACCGAACTGCTCAAAACGGTCAATGCGCTTCTTGCCAAGGCAAAGGCGGCGGGTCTTTATGAGAAATGGTACGCCGACGCGCAGGCGCTGGCCGGTATCGACACTGCCGTGCAGATCAGCTATGACGATGACGGCAACGTGATAACGGGCGGTTGAGGCCGTTCGCTGTTCCAAGATCGTTTTTGCAAGGCGGAGCGGCCGTTTGCCGCTCCGCTGCCGTTTCGCTTTGTAGCTAGGAGGTCGCCGTGTCCGCTGCCACTATATTATCCAATATCGTCAAAATCCTGAGGGATTATTGGGACGTGTTTCTGATCAAGGGCGTAAGCGTTACGCTTCTGCTGTCCGCAATCACCGTGTTCTTTGGCGCTATTTTCGGCTCATTGCTGGCGCTTGCCAAGATGTCCCGGTTCTCGGTGCTGCGGTTTGTCGTCACCGCGTTTGTGGAGTTCATCCGCGGCACGCCAATCCTGCTCCAGCTGTATGTGGGCTATTTTATTGTACCGCTTGTGTTCCCGTTTCTGGGGTCCAGCACGTTTGCAAGCATCGCGGTCGCGCTGGTGATCAACAGCGCCGCCTACGTCAGCGAGGTCGTGCGCTCCGGCATTCAGGCGGTCGATCCCGGCCAGACGGAGGCCGCGCGCTCCCTGGGGCTCTCCAAAGGTCAGGCGCTGACGCGCGTCGTGCTGCCGCAGGCGGTCAAGAACATTCTGCCCGCGCTCGGCAATGAGTTTATCATGATCATCAAGGAGACGTCGCTGGCGTCCACGTTCTTTGTGGGCGATCTGATGACCTCGTATCTGACGGTCAAGGGCGCCACCTATCTCGCATTTGAGAGTCTGCTCATCGTCGGCATGATCTATTTTATTTTGACCTTCTCGCTTTCCAAGCTGGTGGGTCTTTACGAAAGGAAGCTGAAGGCCAGTGATTGAAACGGTGAATTTAGTCAAGAGCTTTGGACGCGTTCAGGTGCTGCGCGGCATCACCGAGTCCATTAAAAAAGGCGAGGCCGTCTCCGTCATCGGCCCGTCCGGCGGTGGAAAAAGCACGTTTTTGCGGTGTCTGAACCTGCTGGAGACGCCGGACAGCGGCGACGTGATATTCGAGGGCGTCATCCTCAACCGAAAGGGCGTTCCTGTGGACGAGTATCGCCAGCGCATGGGCATGGTGTTTCAGCATTTTAATGTGTTTCCGCATATGACCGTGTTGGAAAATATCACCCTGGCGCCGGTGCTGCTGAAAAAGAAAACA
>CAYMEJ010000038.1:0-8425 GCA_964389735.1 uncultured Muribaculaceae bacterium | reverse complement strand
CCTCTTGCTATTGCTATTGCCTTTATAGCTTGATTAAGTGCTCCTGCACCTACTGCCTGTATTTCAACAGTTCCTTTTTCTCTGAATACATTAGCAAGTGCTCCTGCTACACTATTTGGATTAGATTTTGTTGAAACTTTAAGTGTTTCCATAATTATTCATTCCTTTCTATATATTAAAACATATGAAAAAAACTAGTAATTAATACTAGTTTTTTATAGTAGATTTTGAAATTGTGATTACTGGTCTTGCACCAAATTTTACGTTTCCATGTGGATTATCTGATCCTAACCATGGACCTGCTCCATCTACTACAACTAATTGAATTGGATTACTAGTTGATGGTGTTTTTGTCCAGTAGCTAGTACTATAAACCCATGGTTTATTACTTTCAACTGATTCTAATGTTCTTATTTCTGCTTCTGTTGGTAATGTAATAGTTACATTTGAAACAGATAGTCTTGTTTTAATATTATTTAAGAATGTACCTTGTAATAAATAATCAATGTTATTTGTATCTGTACTATCTAATAATAATTTATCATTGTCATCAAATCTAAATGCACATGCATTTTTATCTGTTTTAGTACATGCTGTATTATAGTATCCAGTTGTTGGATCAATATTATAATCTGCTAATAATATTATCATATTATTACTTGCTTTTGAATTTGATAATACATGATATTTACTACCATCTTTTAATGTTACTTGTTGACCCACTTTATATTCTAGTGGTAGTACTATGTTTGCTTCTTCAGGTGTTTTTACCTCTACAATATTACTACTTCCATTTTTTATTTCTTTATCTGTTTTATTAATTATTGCATTATTTTTTTCATCAAACGCTGTAAAGTAATATGTTAAGTTTCCATCGTCATCTGATTTTACTGTTACATTTGACCCTTCTATATATTTAACACCATATGGACTAGTTCTTCCTCCTGATTTTAGTTTTAATTCATTTAGTGGAATTACTAACGGATCATCTGTTGATGTTGTTGGTGCTAAAAGATTACCTGATGCTACTTCTTTTTGTGCAGCATCAATAAACATTTGTGCTGTTGATATATAACTATCTTTTTTTGACTTATCAATGTATTTAGTTACTGCTGGTACTGCTATTACCATTATTACTCCTAATATTACTATTACTGCTAATAATTCGATTAATGTAAATCCATTTTTCTTCATAACTAACTCCTTATTCGGCATGATACTTATATACTTCTTTTAATAAATTGAATGATGGATATTTTCCACCTTTATCTACTATTTGTGAAGCATAATATGTAGATGCTTTATTATAATCTATTTTTGTACTAACTAATGCAAAATGAAAATATTCCATTCCTACAAAGTTCTTACTACTCAAATTATCTAATTCATCTGTCATTATTTTAATATATTTATATTGATCTTCTTTAGCCTTCGGAGTATACCAATGTGTTGACCATTCTCCTAAACCAATTTTTATATTATAAGTTTCTGAATATTTTTTTATTGCCTCAACTGCTTTTTTAGCTTCTATCTTCATGTTTTCTTCTGATTCACTATCTATCATCATTCCTGCATAATGATCCCATAATATAAAGTCAACATATTTTGAGGTACTTTTATCAAGTTCATCTCTTAATCTAGCATCTCCACCAGATAATGATTCAGTATAATATAAGTTTAAATTGTACTTATTCTCTAAGTATTTAACAAATTTACTTGCTACTTTTATATATTCCTTATATCTAATAGTACCCATTTCCCATTCTAGAGCATTTGTAAAGTAGGAATCTCCTTCTGCCCAAGTAGAGATAATATCATTATTTTCTACTAAAACTTTACCAGTTTGAAACCATAATTTTTCTAGATTATAGAAATAATCCCAACAGTTTTTTGAAAATTCTTCTGCTGATGTAACATTTGTTAATATTTTACTTTTTTCACTTTCAGAAGGTGTTCCTCTAAAGTATACTTTTAAATTATTTTTTCTAGCAATTGTTGGTAACACTTCATAATATTTATATAAATCTTCTAATGTTGATTTTTGTCCTAATTCAATTGCTATTTCAATGTAGTTTGCATTTAGTTCTTTTGCATACCCTACTGTTTTGTTTATGTTTGTTGTGTAAAGTGATGATATTTGATTTATATCATAATTATTAATTTCATCTTTTGTAACGTTCATTGTTCCTAAACTTCTAAACATCCATTTATTAGCACTTTTTATTTCTTTTTCTGGATCTTTATCATTAGGAAAGCATAAACCTACTATTATTAGTAATATACCAATTACCATTAATAATAGTGACTTCTTTTTTTTCACTATACCACTCCTATTATATTTAATTAAAATATATCAATTTTATTTATTTATTGCAATAAAAAAGACTATTTTTTTAAAACTAGTCTTTTTGCTTTACTCATTTCTTCTTCTAATATATCTTTATTCATTAAAATACCTAATTCATTAATTACATAATATTTTTCGTTTATATACCCATAATTATCTCTATTATTTCCTTTTGGATCAAAGAAAATTCCTATTCCTTGTTTTAATGTCCATTCATCTAAATTATTTAAATTATCATCTATTAAGAGATTACCATTTGGGTCTACTGTATCAGCTTTTTTTACTTGATATGGCGCAATAATTATCTCTTTTGTTAATCCCCTTTTTCTTAAATCTATTATCTTTTGTGCTCCTTCATTTAAGGAATGTACTTTTGTAAGTATAGATGTATCAATTATTGAATTATTGATATAGTATATAGAATTATTTATTTCTTTTGATATTTTTAATACTTTTTCCCAATCTATTTTTGAAGCATAATCTGCTCCATTCTTTACTAATCCTTTTTCAAGTTGCTCATCAAAATCTTTGAATATATGGTCTTCAGTATTTAAAATTACTCCATCCAAATCTACATATACTTTCATAGTACCACCCCGATAAGTTATTATTATATAAAAAAACTAGTATAATTACTAGTCCTCTTCTATCATTTTTTTAATATTTTCATATGTTTCAAGTACAAATGCATATTCTTCTTCAGGTATTTCTTTTATTACTATAGTTTCATTTGAAGAATCAACTTCTGATATAAATACTGCTACTGTAGGTGATATTCCATCATCATTAAGCATGTATGCTACATAATCTTTATTATATTCTTCTACTCTAAATGAGAATAATATATCTATTTTTACTTTTTTACCATCTTGGTATTCAACTATTTTACTTTCCATTATCTTTTCATACCTCCAAGTGCTTCTACTGCATTATTAATTGAACTTGATAATTTTTGTGCATCTCCTAAGAAACCTTTTGGATCATTTATTAAATCATATGTTTCTACATGATTTGGTCTATCTGCTTTTAACACTTTTCTTTCCATTACATTTTTTAATCCTAATGTTGCCTTTTTTTCAATATCTGCTTTTACATCTACTAATTCTACTAAGGCAGGTGTTGCTAAAGCTGTTAATATTTCTCCAAATGGTCCATCAGCTGGACAAATTAATAATAGTGCTGTTGCTATTCCTCCAGCAACTTTTATTGTTTTCTTTGTCATTTCTGCTTTTTTCTCAATTTTTTGATCTATTTCATCTGATTTACCAGTATCAACAACTTCTCTTTGATATTTTTCTCTTGTTTTCTCGATCTTATCTTTTATTTTATCAATAAATGTTCTATCTTCTTCAATTACGACTGCGTTCATATTATCACTCCTATATTAAGTTTAACATATATTTTGTTTTTATACAATTATTTGTAGTAAAAGAAAAAGACGATTTCTCGTCTTATAGTTCTTCTATTTCTGGTGCAGCAGTTGGTGCTACAGGTTCTACTGTTGGCATAACTGGTTCAATTGGTTGTACTTCTTGAACTGGTTCTACAGTTGGCATAACTGGTTCAATTGGTTGTACTTCTTGAACTGGTTCAACTGTTGGCATGATTGGTTCAATTGGTTGTACTTCTTGAACTGGTTCTACAGTTGGCATAACTGGTTCAATCGGTTGAACTTCTTGAACTGGTTCTGCTTCAACAGGTGCTGATACTTCTTCAACAACTGGTGTTGATTGTAATCCACCACCATATGGTATATGGTTTGGTTCAATTGTTGGTATTTTTTGTGTAGCTTCTAATGGATCAACTCCACCATAGATTGGTCTATGTTCTGGTTCAGTTGGTTGAACTTCTTGAACTGGTTCTACTGTTGGCATTACTGGTTCAATTGGTTGAACTTCTTGAATTGGTTCCATTGTTGGCATAACTGGATTAATTTCTTCAACAACTGGTGTTTCAACAACAGCTGGTGTTTCAGTAACTACTGGAGTTTCAACAGCAACTGGTGCTATTGGTTCTATTGTATTTACTGTTTCAAATGGATCAACTTTAGGTGCTGTAATTACTATTTCTTCAGCATCTTTTACTTCAGGTGTTACTTCTGGTGCTTGTACAGCACTTTCAGCTACAACTGGTGTTGTTTCCTCTACTTTTGCTTTTTTATTTTTACTTGCACTTACTATATATATAACTATTGCTATTACTAATAGTACTACACCTGCTATTATTAATAGTCCTGGTATTGAAAGTAAAAAATCTGCACTTATTGATAAAATATTCATATTAAATCCTTCTCCCTTATTTTATTCTATTATAATGATAACAAAAAAAATATGCAAAATCAACATATTTTTCATTTTATATTTTAAAGTTTTTCCAAATCCCCTTTTTTTCAGGTTTTCTAATTATTTCTATTATTTCTTTACTTACTGGATGAGTAAATTTCAATTTATAAGAATGGAGCGCTATTTGATTATTATCTTGTTTTCCATACCTTTGATCACCATATAATGGATGATTTCTTGATGCAAATTGAATTCTTATTTGGTGATGTCTTCCAGTTTTAAGATTAATATCAATTAATGATAATCCTTCTTTTTCTTCTAAGACATTATATTCTAGTATTGATTCTTTACCATGTTCTTTGTCAGTAATAACTGCATTGCCATTTTCATCTTTTAGTAAGTAATCTTTTAATACTCCATTTTTTTCTTTCATAGTACCATTTATTACAGCATAATATCTTTTTTCAATTTGATGATTTTTTATCATATTTGTAAGTCTTGCTGCTGCTTTACTTGATTTAGCAAATATCATTACTCCACTTACTGGTCTATCTAATCTATGTACTAGACCTAAATATACATTTCCTGGTTTATTATATTTTTCTTTAATATATTCTTTTGTCATTGTTAATAAATCAATATCTTTTGTTGCATCTGATTGGGACAATATATTATTAGGTTTAAATACTCCTATTATATGGTTATCTTCATATAATACTTCTATTTTATTCATTAGATTCAAACCTTCCTGAGATTCCACATGGTAATACTAAGTTATTTTCTTTAATTGGTATTCCTACTTCATATGATTCTATCTTTCCATCATATATAGATCCTATTCTTAGTTTTAGTAAATTAACTAATACTTCTTTAGATAATCCTGTTGTATAGGAATTTATCAACAAGAATAGTGGATTATCGCTTAATATTTCTGAACATAGTTTTAATAATTCGTCTAAATCTTTTTCTATATCCCATACTTCTCCACCTGCTCCTCTTCCATAGCTTGGTGGATCCATAATTATAGCATTATACTTATTTCCTCTTCTAATTTCTCTTTTAACAAATTTTATTACATCATCTACAATATATCTTACTGGTTTATCTTTAAGTCCTGATGATTCAACATTTTCTTTTGCCCAATCAGTCATTCCTCTTGAAGAGTCTACATGCACTACACTTGCTCCTGCAGAAAGGCATGCTACTGTTGCTCCTCCAGTGTAAGCAAATAAATTTAATACTTTTATTTCTCTATTGGACTTTTTTATTTTTTCTATCATATAATCCCAATTAACTGCTTGTTCTGGAAATAATCCAGTATGTTTAAAACCCATTTGTTTAATATTAAATGTTAAATTCTTATAACTAACAGTCCATCTTTCGGGAGTTTTCTTTAAATTTTCCCAGTGTCCTCCACCAGTATTACTTCTTAAATAGTGAGCATTTATATTACTATATTTATTTTTTAATTGACCATTATCCCATATTATTTGTGGATCTGGTCTTAATAAATATATGTTTCCCCATCTTTCATATTTCTCTCCATTTGAAGAGTCTAATATTTCATATTCTTTCCAATCTTTTGCTAAGTTCACTATAGCCATCCCTTCTTATAACATTCATCAACCATTTTAAATACTGGTCTTGATTCCTTTTTAAATCTTTTTGACAATTTCTTTGTTCCATCTTGATTATAGTATTCTTCTACAGGTGTTAGTAATACTACATTGTCTTTAATTGCAGCATCATTTAATTCCTCATATATTTTATCTGTTTTAGCTTCCCTGTATACTACTTTCTTTGTTCCTTTTTCATCTTTTATTTCTTTAATTACTACCGCTTTATATGTGACACTATCATAATATGATATTCTTCCTCCTGCTTCACATATACTCATAATATTTTCTATATCTCCTATATAGATGTTCTTGACATTGTTTTGAAACATTTCTGATTCCCCCTACTAATATTTTAACATATTTTCTTAAAATAAGAAAAAAAATCCACAATAATACTGTGAATTTTAAAAAAATCTTTTATGACGATCTAATTTTGCATAAATTAATGCATTTTCTTCTTTGAATCTTTTAGTTAATTTTGGTATTCCTGACTGATAATAATAATCACCTACGCATACTAAATTAGTAATTCCTTCTTCATCCCTTTTATCAACTTCATTTAAAGTTTTATTAAAAAACCAGGAATTATCTATACATCTATATTTAGCTGGCATATTATTTTCTTCATCTTTATTATTTACTTTTACTACTGCTATTTCTTTTTCTTGAACTATATAACTAGTCATAGTTCTTAATTGAAATTCTCCTGCTAATGCATATGCATTTCCAACATATAGATTCTTTACATTATGTTCAAACATAATACCACTTCCTTGGTTAATTATACTAACATATTTTATTTTAATTATCAATAAAAAACTTTATGATAATTTCATAAAGTTTTCATATAATTCATTTGATTTTTCTTTAGACATTTCTTCTAAATCTTTATATGGATTAGGTATTCCTAATCTTTCATATTTTTCTGAACCTAGTTTATGATATGGTAAGAAATCTATTCTTTCTACGTTCTTTATTTGTTTAATAAATTTATGTAATCCATTCATATATTCTTCATTATCCATAATATTAGGTACTATTACTTGTCTTATCCATACTTTAGCATTAGATCTATTTAAAGCATTCATGAATACTAGGGAATCATCCATATCTCTACCTGTTATATTTTTATATCCTTCTCTTGATATATGTTTTATATCTAAGAGTACTATATCAACATACTTTAATAGTTCATCATATTCTCCTAGTCCTACTCCTGCAGTATCTATTGCTATATTAATATTATGTTCTTTTAATTTTTTACATATTTCCAGAAGAAAATCTATATGTAATAAAGGTTCTCCTCCTGAAAATGTTACTCCACCATTATTTTTATAATATGGTTTATATCTTAATATTTTATTAACTAATTCATCTACTGTGTAATTTTCATTTCCTTTTGTCCACATTTCTGGATTATGACAGTATTTACATCTTAATTTGCATCCTGTAAAAAATATTACAGTTCTTATTCCAGGACCATCTACTAGTCCTAATGTTTCTATTGAATCAATACTTGCTTTCATTACATCTTTTCGTGGAATGTTCTTGCTATTACTTCTTCTTGTTGATTTCTAGTTAATCTATTAAATCTTACTGCATATCCTGAAACACGAATTGTTAATAAAGGATATTTTTCTGGATGTTCCATTGCATCCATAAGTGTTTCTCTATTTAAAACATTTACATTTAAATGATGTGCTCCTTGTACAAAGTATCCATCTAATACTGATACTAAGTTAGTTACTTGTTCTTCTTTATTCATACCTAGTGTTGTAGGTACTATTGAGAATGTATTTGATATACCATCTTCACAAACATCTGCATATGGTATTTTTGCTACTGAATTAAGTGATGCTAATGCACCTGATGAATCTCTTCCATGCATTGGATTTGCTCCTGGTGCAAAAGGTACTCCTGCTTTTCTTCCATCTGGAGTTGATCCTGTTTTCTTACCATATACTACATTTGATGTAATTGTAAGAATTGATAATGTATGTTTTGCATTTTTATATAATGGATGAGATTTTAATTTACTATAAAATCTATTTACTAAATCTATTCCTATTTCATCTGCTTTATCATCATC
Source organism: uncultured Muribaculaceae bacterium (assembly GCA_964389735.1). GTDB lineage: Bacteria > Bacillota_I > Bacilli_A > RF39 > UBA660 > JAQUVS01. The sequence continues at coordinate 88 of CAYMEJ010000038.1, read as the reverse complement.
ATTACCATATTTAGGGAATTCTCCTTCTACTTCAAAGTCTGTTGTTATTCCCATTTCATTTCTAATTGGTTTTACTTTAGCATATTTA
>CAYMEJ010000037.1:0-8863 GCA_964389735.1 uncultured Muribaculaceae bacterium | reverse complement strand
TCTACTTCTATTTTATCTTTTACACCTACAAATGATAAAACATCATGAATAGGATTCTTATCTTCATTTAAAGATTCTACGAATGCAATAATACCATTATCATAATGGAACGTTTCTTTTCTTTCATCTGCTTCATCTTCTACTTCAATAGTTAAACCTTTTAATAAAAAAGCAGATTCTTGCATTCTTTCACATATAGTAGTATATGAAAAATTAATACTAGAAAATATTTCATCATCAGGCATAAATCTAACAGTAGTACCAGTTCTATTAGTAGTACCTATTTCCTTTAAAGGAATAGTCTTCTTACCACCATTTTCAAAACGTATAAAGTATTCCTTCTTATCACGTTTAATTGTTACTTCCATCCATTTACTAAGTGCATTAACAACGCTTCCACCAACACCATGTAAACCACCAGAAACTTTATAACCACTTTCTTCAAACTTACCACCAGCATGAAGTACAGTATATATAACTTCAGGTGTACTCTTACCAGATGCATGCATACCAGTTGGAACACCACGTCCATGATCTTCAACACTTAAACTTTTATCTTTATGAATAGTTATCTTAATATAGTCACCATAGCCATTAATTACTTCATCTATAGAATTATCTACAATTTCCCAAACTAAATGATGTAATCCTCTTTTATCAGTTGATCCAATATACATACCAGGTCTTTTTCTAACCGCTTCAAGACCTTCTAATATTTTAATTGAACTCTCATCATATTTTAATGCCATTAGTCACCATCTCCTAGTTAATTATATCAAATATTTTATACAAAAAAAAGAAAGAAGACAACCTCTTTACACTTATTTAGATAATCTTTTTTCTATTTTTTTAATATTTTTCTCTTTTTTCTTCCATTCGCTTTCTCTATATGCACGTATATAAGAATCTATTTCATTAGCAAATGTAATTTCTTCACTCTTCTCATATTTAGTTTTTTCATCCAAATTAGGACATGCATAATCAATCACTTCATCTTCCACTAAATCAATAAGTCTATCTTGTAATACACTATAGATTGGTGTATTAATACGACCATTTTCAGTGTCTAATCCATATATTAATTCATCTTCTGTATATTTTCTATTAATTAATACTATAGGATACCCATTTTCATTTTCAAATTTAGTATTTCTAACTTTAGCATCTGCTATATTAAAGATTTCTCCACTATTAGCATTTAATATATCTACTGTTTTATCACTAAAACTATCATTATAAAAAGCAAATATATTTTTACCAAAAGAAATATTATCCCAATTAGTTGGGCCAACAGGCCAATTCTTTTCCTTATAATATTTAAACCCTTCTTTTGTAGTTGCTCCACTAATATATGTATAAGTCTTTTTACCACCATATACATGTTCTGCAAAAAAAGAATTATCACTAGTTTGAATTAATCTTTCGCAACAACATAATTCAAATAATTTATGTTCATCATTCTTAAAATAAACTGATATTTTATTATTTGTATCATCTACAAAGTAACTAACAAATACTTTTTCTACTTTAACATCATAAATATTATCATCATATTCTACTATACAATTTTCTTTTTCTATTTTTCCCATATTTTCCTCCATCATTAACTTAATATACTAACATAAAAATAAAAAAAGTACAATAATGTACTTTAAATATTATATTGTTCAATAACTTGCATAAATTCATCTTTATATTTATTCATCACTTCTTCTGAAATGCCTTCAAATCTAGCAGTTATATTAGGACCAGTATTACTACATCTAACAAGTGCCCATCCATCATTAAATTCTACTCTAACACCATCTATATCTATTATTTTATAACCTTTACTAATAGAATACTCTTTAACTTTTTCTACTACATCATTCTTTTTATCATCAGTAGATGCTATTTTAATTTCAGGTGTTGAATAATATTTATTAATTCCTTCTAATAACTGACTAACAGTTTTATCAGTATGACTCAAAACCTCTAACATACGAAGTCCAGCATATATTCCAGAATCAAATCCAGGAAATTTATCTCTAAAGAAAACATGTCCAGAATATTCTCCCCCAAATATACAATCATTCTCTGCTGTTGCAGCTTTAGTATAAGAGTTACCAGTACGTGAACATATACTAGTTCCACCTAATTTTTCTATTTCTTCAGGAAGAGCCTTAGTACATTTTACATCATATAAGAACTTCTTATTTTCACTTTTACCAATAATATCTCTAGCCATAATAATCATAAATTGATCATTAGGTATTAATTCACCTTTTTCATTAACTACACCAATTCTATCTCCATCACCATCAAATGCTAATCCAACATCTGCACCAAATTCTGTAACAGCATCAGATAAAACTTTTAAATTTTCTTTAATAATAGGATCAGGATGGTGATTAGGAAAACTTCCATCACTATTACCATATAAAACAGTTAATGTAATATTATCAAACATATTATATATACTAGGAGCATACAAAGCAGTAGTTCCATTTCCACAATCTATTACTACTTTTAAATGTCTTTCTCCAAGTGTAATCGAATTCTTCATTAACTTAAAATAATCATCTTTCATATTCATAAAAGAAATTATTCCAGTACCATCTTTAAAATTACCTGCTTCTAAAAATTGTCTAAATTCTTCAATCATAGTACCTTTAGCATTCCCACGATTATCAAAAGACATTTTAAAACCATTATCATCTTTAGGATTATGACTTGCTGTTACCATAATACCAGCAGGTGTTTTAGTCTTTAAACATGCATAATAATAAATAGGAGTAGTAACTAATCCAATGTTAACAACATGTAGTCCAGTAGAAATAATACCTTTAATTAAAGCATCAGTTATACTTTCAGAAGAAAGTCTATTATCATATCCAACTACACAATCACTTTGTCCTAAATCTTGAACATAACTACCATATGCTCTACCTATAGTATAACTAACATCTTCATCTATATCTATTGGATAAACCCCTCTAATATCATATTCCCTAAATATGTTTTTATTAATATTCTTTTTAATTTCCATCAATAGTTCCTCCTATTTTATACTAATATTATAACATAAATAAAAAACAAAAAAGATATAATTGAATATATATCTTTCTTATTTTACACTTCTTTTTACATGCTATTTACAATTATTTAAATCTATCCATTGATTTCATCATTTGATTAACTTGTTTTTGAGAAGGAGTTCTTCCCATTTGCATCATTAAAGCTTTAATCATTTCTTCATTAATAGGTGGATTCTTTTTTAAGTATTTCATCATATATTTTCTAGCAATAAAGAAACCTATAACAGCACCTACTACTAAGATACCAACTACTTTTAATATATCTAAAAACATTTCCATATTATCATCTCCTTGTATTCTATTTTACTAAAAATATATGAATTATACAAGAACTTTAATATCACTTAAGAAAAAATAATCCTGATATTTAAAATCACATACAAAATAATTTTCATTATATTTAGAAAGGATATTAAAAAAAGAAGAATAATTATTATTAGATTCTAGTAACATAAAACTATTTTTAATAGTAAGTATACTAACTTCATCTTTATATAAATTATTAATAATATGTTTATCCCTTAATTTAGAATAAGCCATATCTTTATGATATTTAATATATATATCTTTATTTATATTATATTTGTCTATTGTATTAACTAATTGATTAAATAAATCTATTCCATACTCAATATCATTCTTATTAATATAATATAAATGTTTTAAATTATTATATAAAGTACTAGGATAATCTCTATATAGATTAATAAATTCTTTCTTTAAATTAAAAATATAATATTTTCTCATCATTATCACCAATAAAATTATATAAAATAAAAAGTAAGAAATATGTCGTTTCTTACTTTAATAATTCTTCTATTTTATTTGTAACTGTTTCAGAATCAAATCCAAACTTTTTATATACATCTTTATATTTACCACTAACACCAAATTCATTAATTGTAATTAAATATTTTTCGTTATATACATATTTATACCAAGGATTAGAAGATCCTGCTTCAATAACAAAAGTCTTAATACCAACTGGTAATAATTCATCTTTATAAGATTGTTCTTGTTCTTCAAATCTTTCAATTGAAGGCATACTAATTACTCTTATATTTAAACCTTTTTCTTGTAATTTAGAACTTACTTCAAGTGCTAAAGATAATTCTTCACCTGTTGCAATTATAATACCATTAATAATAGAACCACCATCTTTAACAATATAAGCACCTTTACTAACATCATTAACACTAGTAGTTTCATGTATTGGTACATTATTTCTACCTAATATAATAGCACTAGGACCATTCTTTTTAGATAAAACAGTTTTATATGTACCTAACACCTCATTAATATCAGCAGGTCTAAATACTTCCAAATTAGGAATACTTCTTAACATTGATAACTGTTCAATCGGTTGATGAGTAGGGCCATCTTCCCCTACTCCAATAGAATCATGGCTAAATAAATATATTGTTGGTAAATTCATAATTGCAGCTTCCCTAATTGCAGGTTTCATATAATCGCTAAATGATAAGAAAGTAGAACCATATGGTCTAATACCAGATAATGCCATACCATTTAATATTGCACCCATAGAATGTTCTCTAATACCAAACCAAATATTTTTACCCAATCTATTTGAACTAGAATAATCTCCACCATCATCTACATAATTCTTACAAGAAGAAAATAAATCTGCACTTCCTCCCACTAATAAAGAATTATTTTTTGATATAGAATTTAGTACTTTACCAGAAGAAACTCTAGTAGATTCCATTTTATCTTCAGGAATAGTAATATCAATATCAGATACTTTAATACAAGCATTATTTTCTTTCAAAGACTCAAATTCTTCTTTATCACTTTCGTCTAACTTTTCACATAATTTAACCCAATTATTATAATATTCAGTATTTCTAGATGAAATTAATCCTTTAAAACTAGTAATAGCTTCTTCACTAATAGTAAAAGGAATTTCTCTTACTCCAATATTTTTCTTTAATTCTAATATATCTTCTTCACTAAGTGGATTACCATGTACTTTATTTGTACCTTGATTCTTAGAAAATTTACCAATAACTGTTTTTACAATTATTAATGATGGTTTATTAGTAGACTCTTTTGCTTTTGTTATAGCCTTATCTATAGCACTAACATCTTCACCATCATTAACCTCAATAACATTCCAATTTAATGATTCAAATCTACCAGTAATATTATCATTAAATACTAAAGATGTACTTCCATCTAAACAAATATTATTAGAATCATATAATACTATTAATTTATTTAATTTTAATGTACCAGCCAAACTAGCTGCTTCATAAGAAATACCTTCCATTAAATCTCCATCACTACACATAACATATGTATAATGATCTATTAAATTAACCTTCTTATTTTGATAATAACTAGATAAATAAGTTTCTGCTATTGCCATACCAACACTACTAGCAAAACCTTGTCCTAAAGGTCCAGTACTCATATCAACACCTGGAGTAATATTAATTTCAGGATGTCCTGGTGTTTTAGAACCAATTTGCCTAAATTGTTTTAAATCTTCAATTGTTAAATCATAACCTGCCATAAATAATGTTGAATATAACAAAGCTGATGCATGACCACATGAAAGAACAAATCTATCTCTATTAATCCAATTAGGATCCTCTGGATTAAATCTCATATGTCTAGCATATAAAGTGTATATAATTGGAGCAGCACCTAATACAATACCTGGATGTCCACTCTTAGCTTCATTAATCATATCAATACCTAATGATCTTATATTATTAACTATTTTTACCTCATTTATTTCTTCTTCTTTTGATTTGAAAAATATATCTAACATATCTATCAGCTCCTATATTAGTATTATAACATAAAAAGTTTTAAAATAAAGAAAAAAGAAGATTATTCATCTTCTTCATCGCTATATCTAGACATTCTTCTAGAAGGCCTAGGTCTTTCAAATTCAATAGTATCTTGATCATTAATATCTTCTACTACTTCATCGTTTTCTTCGTCATATTCTTCATAATCTTCATCAGTATAATCTGATTCTTCTTCACTATCATCTTGTTCTTCAGAATCTTCTATTTCTTCTTCTACTTTAGCAACTTCTGCTTCAACTAAAGCACTTTCTATTTTATCTTCTTTTACTTTTAAATTTTTCTTAGCAAGTTTTTTTTCTAATTTAGCTTTTTTCTTTGCTGGATCTTCAGTTTTAACAAAGAAGTAAATTCCAAATCCTGCAATTGCTAATAATAGAATGCATCCTATTGTAACTAAAACATATTGAAGAGTATGATTCTTAGTATTAGAACTAGTATCAATAACTGGAGCTACACTAGTAACTGTAGAAGTACTATTAGTGTTTTCTTCTTCCTCTTCATCTTTTCTTGTAACTACAATATTATAATTTTTTGTGTTTCCATAAGTATCTTTAACAGTAACAACAATTTTATTTTCACCAACTACTAAATTAATAGCTTTTCCATTATTTACTGTTACTTTAGCAGTAGAATCACTAGCTGCTGCAGTAATACTTAATCTTTCAATAGCATATTCTACATCCATTGTATAATCAGTAACATCAGCTGAGAAAGTTTGATTTAAAGTTTGACCTTTTACTTTCAAAGTTTTTAAATCTAAATTTGTTTCTTCCTTAGTTATTTTTACTGTATAAGTTTTCTTACCACCATCTTCTGCTGTAACAGTAATCTTAGCTGTAGAATCACCTGATGCTGCTAAAGAAAAACTACCAGTACCAGCAACAGAAGCAGTACTATCATTAGTTTCTGCCTTAATAGTTACTTTTGTAATATTAGCAGGTACAGTTAAAGTATATGCTTTATTACTAGCAGTAAAACTTGGACTAATCTTATATCCAACAACTTCTAAAGATTTTAAATTAAAATCCCCACTTTTTGCTTGTTGAACATTTACTGCAACCTTTTTTGTAACACTACTAGCATTAACACTAGTAATTGTTATCTCAGCATTACCTGCAGCAACACCAACTACCTTACCATTTTCATCAACAGTAGCCACATTAGGATTACTACTTGTATAAGTAACACTTAAATCATCTGCATCAGCTGGTAATACTGTTGGAGTAATTGTCTTATTTCCTCCTACATTTAAATTAATTGTTTCTTCACTTACCTCAATTGAAGTAACCAAATTTTCAGCATTAACATTTACAATAGGAACTATTAATAATGCTAATAATGAAAAATACATAATCGATTTTAATATATTTTTTTTCATTTTTTATATACCTCTCTTTATTATATAAGAATTATAACACAAATATTATAAAAAATAAATTACTAATAAATAATATTTTATGTAATAAAATTATAACAAAAAAAAATACTTATATAAAGTATTATTTTTTTAAAATCCTTTTAGTAAGTAATAATAGATTATCATCATCTTTTAAGTTTTCATCTACATAGCTTAAATAATCTCCCTCAGTTACATCATCTATTTTACTAATTGATTTAGTTGATTCATCACACATAGGTAACATTTTATAAAATAACTTTCTAAAATAAGAATTATATTTACCCATATTTATACTATAAGCAATATCAGGATCAAGTCTAGGTTCATAACCATATAAACTTGAATCAACTACATATACTTCATCATTACAATATAAAGTATTTAATGGAATAAAATCATTAATAATAATTTTATGTTTCGAAGTTTCTTCAATTTGATCACGAAGACTATACATATTCTTATGAACAATATCGGAACTAGCAGTAAATAAACCTTCTATCGATTTACTATTAATATATCTCATAGTATATCCAGCAAATTTATGAGTTGCAACACCTTTACCATTTTTTAATACTATTTCATCTGGAAATACAAAATTTCTTAATTTTATATTAATTAATCTATTAGCTATTGTAATAACATCATTATCAATAGCTTCATCAAAATACAATTTTAATACTTTATCTTCGTTTTTAATTTTATAAATATCACTTTCTCCACCTGATGTTAAAATTTCAATATCATCTTCATTAATCTTACTACCATCTGTATAAATCAACATAAATATTACCCCTTTAATACTTGCATATTATACCATAAAACATAAAAAAAAGCAATTGTTAAATTGCTTTATGTATTTACTTTCGTAAAGATTCCCATATTAATTTTTTTTGTAATATAACATCATTTATATTAAACATATGTCCTTCTTCATCTTCTCTTTTTAATAATTCTATTCTTTTTGGTAAAACAGGATTACATAAATAAAAATTACCAATATCAGAATTTTGAGAATGCCATTTTCTGTTTTTTAAATTAAACCTTAATAATTCTAAACTTTCTATATTTTTATTATTATATAAAGCTTCAATCCAATCATCAATAGAATATAATGAGTCAAAAAAATATATAGCTTTTCTACTATCATTATTTATAAGACTTCTTTCACCACATTTTGGAATTAATCCATTATTTTTAATAGTTAATAAATTATTAGTCCTAGTAATATGATAAGCATAATGATCAGTTTTCCATATAAAATCTTCAAAAAATATCATAGTATACCAACTACCTAATTATATCACAATTAAGATACAAAAAAACAACTATTACTAGTTGTTATAACTTGAATAATCAAGTAATGCTCAGTTTGGTGCGGGTAACAGGAGTTGAACCTGCAAGCCTCTCGGCGCTAGATCCTAAGTCTAGTGCGTCTGCCAATTCCGCCATACCCGCAGATGGTGGACCCTGTAGGACTCGAACCTACGACCGTCCGGTTATGAGCCGGATGCTCTAACCAACTGAGCTAAGGGTCCATTGCCTTTTAA
>CAYMEJ010000036.1:0-9090 GCA_964389735.1 uncultured Muribaculaceae bacterium | reverse complement strand
TAAATTAGCTAGAGTACAAAGACAATTAACACAAGAATTAAATAGAGAACCAACAGATGAAGAAATTGCTAAAAAATTAGGAGTATCAATAGATAAGGTTAGAGAAGTATATAAAATATCTCAAGATCCTGTATCACTTGAAACTCCAATTGGAGAAGAAGAAGATTCTCATTTAGGAGATTTTATTAAAGATGAAAGAACAATGTCTCCTGAAGAATATGCAACAGTAGAAATGTTAAAAGAAGAACTAGGAAATGTTCTATTAACATTAACAGATAGAGAAGAAAGAGTATTAAGACTACGTTTTGGTTTAGATGATGGTCAATGTAGAACACTTGAAGAAGTAGGACAAATATTCGGTGTTACAAGAGAAAGAATTCGTCAAATTGAAGCAAAAGCTTTAAGAAAATTAAGACATCCATCACGTTCAAGAAAATTGAAGGACTTCTTAACAAATTAATGAAAATAAATAAAAGATTATCTTCTATCAGTGATATGGTAGAAGATAATTTTCATATATTAGACGTTGGATGTGATCATGCCTTATTAGATATATATTTAATGAAAAATAAAGAAAATATAAAAGTAGTAGCATCAGATATTAATGATAATCCTTTAAAAGGTGCTAAAGAAAATATAGAAAAATATGGTTTAGAAAAAGAAATAGAAATAAGACTAGGTAATGGAATAGAAACTATAGATGAAAGTATTAATACTGTAATTATATCTGGCATGGGTGGATGTAATATTGTTGGAATATTAAAATATAAAACAGAATTATTAAAAAATGTTTCTACCCTAATACTATCACCTAATAATGATTTAACTTTTGTTAGAAAAGAAATAACAAAATTAGGTTATTACATAGTAGATGAAAAATTAATAAAAGAAAAGAATATAATTTATCCAATAATAAAATTTAGAAAAGGTAAAAAACATTATAAAAAAGTAGATTATATTTATGGACCAATATTAATGAATAAAAAAGAAGAAATATTTATTGAATATTTAAATAAAGAAAAAGAAAGAATAACACAATTAATTAAAATATTACCTAATAAATATTATTTAAAAAAATATCAATTAAAAAAAGAGTTAAAACTAATAAGTAAAATATAGTTTTAGCTCTTTTTAAATATAAAATAATGAATTAGAATTACTATTACTATTAGTTTCAACTACTTCATCATCACTATCTCTTAATTCATCTCTTATTCTTAACATAGTTCTAGCATTGTTCCAAAGAGGTTTAACTTGATAATAAATAGGAATAGCTTGATTTATTACTCCTAAAGTTTTACTAGTATTAGTTAATATATTACCAAAACCAATTCCTTTTAATTTGCTAAATAATCCAACACTACTAGGCATATAACTATTATATAAATATGGATTAAAACTATTGTTATACATTATAACAACTCCTTTACTAATAATATATGAAAAATAAAAAAAAATGTTTAAAAAACAAATACTTTATGGTATACTTCTATTATAGAAGAATAGAGGGAGGATGCAGTATGAAAATATTTACTTCTGTTTATCATGCGGTAAAATCTTTTTTTGCTTTACCAACTAAGTTGATTAATAATAAATCTAAAACTAAAAAAATAGAAAAAGAAACAAGTAATCCATCTAATACATTAGATGAATTTAAAAAGAATTCTGCACAACTAAATGAAGCTACTGCAAGTTCTCAAGTAAATACAGGTAATGCATTTAAAGATGGAGAACAAAAAGAAAAAAAAGAAAGAATAACATTTAATTACGTTGTAAAAAATGATATTGGTCAAATAATAAAAAGCTCATTTGATGCAGGAAGTTTAAGTGAAGTAAAAGCATTCTTAATAAATGAAGGTTATGAAGTAGTAAGCATTGAACCAAGAAAATCAATGAATTTTAATATTGAAATTGGTGGAGCTAAGAAATTAAAATCAGGTGAGTTATCATTTGCGTTAACTCAATTATCTACTTATATAAAAGCAGGTATCCCTTTAATAGATTCAGTACGTATACTAGCAAAACAAACAACAAATCCAAATAAAAGAAAAATATATGAAAGAATAGTATATGATCTAGTAACTGGAGAAAGTTTTAGTAAAGCACTTGAAAATCAAGACACAGTTTTTCCTAGATTATTAATAAATATGGTAAAAACATCAGAAATGACAGGTGATTTACCAGCAACATTAGATGAAATGAGTGACTATTATACATCAATAGAAAAAACAAAAAAACAAATGATATCAGCATTAACTTATCCATCTGTTATATTTGTAGTTGCAATAGCAGTTGTAATTTTCTGTTTAGTATATGTTGTTCCAAACTTTGTTTCAATGTATGCAGAAAATAATGCAGAACTACCTGGAATAACACAAATTACATTAGCAGCAAGTGATTTTATGGGTAAATATTGGTTAACAATATTAATAACTATAATAGTAATAGTAGTAATAATTGCTCAATTATACAAAAATATAAAATCATTTAGGCAAGCACTTCAAGTTTTCTTTATGAAAGTACCAGTAGTTGGAAAAATAATAATATATAATGAAGTAACAATGTTTACAAAAACATTTGCTTCACTATTAAATCATAGTGTTCATATTACCGATAGTATGGATATATTATCAAGAATATCTAATAATGAAATATTTAAAGATATTATTATGAATACATTAAATACCTTGAGTAAAGGTGGTAAAATATCAGAATCATTTAGAGGTCAATGGGCTTTCCCAATAGTAGCATATGAAATGTTAGTAACTGGTGAATCAACTGGTCAATTAGGATTAATGATGGAAAAAGTTGCTGATCATTATAGTGGCTTACATCAAAATGCAATTACATCAGTTAAAAGTTTAATTGAACCAATCACAATTATTTTCCTAGCATTTACAGTTGGATTTATATTATTATCAATAATTATACCAATGTTTAGCATCTATGGAGAAATCGGAGGATAAGGAGGAAATACCTTATGGAAATATTTTATTTAGTAATGTTTTTTATCGTAGGAACCATCTTTGGTTCCTTCTATAATGTTGTAGGCTTTAGATTATCAACTGGTGGATCATTAATAAAACCAAAACACTCTTACTGTCCTAAATGTAAAAAGCAATTAACAAATATTGAATTAATACCAATATTATCTTTCTTAATACAAGGAGGAAAATGTAGAGGATGTAAAGATAAAATATCAATATTTTATCCATTTACAGAAATGATGACAGGTTTATTGTTTATGGTATCTTACTACTCATTTGGAGTAAGTATACAATTATTTATAGCACTTTCTATAGTATCATTACTAATGATAGTAATAGTAAGTGATGTTAATTTTATGATTATACCAGATGAAGTAACAATATTCTTTAGTATTTTAATAATAATATTAAAGTTTATTGAATTAGGACCATTAGGTGGATTTAAAGCTATATTAAGTGGAATTATTCTTTTTATTGTAATGTACTTAATTATGTTATTAGGAAACTTTATGTTTAAGAAAGAAAGTCTTGGTGGAGGAGACGTAAAACTAATGTTTATAATAGGATTAGTATTACATCCAATATTAGGATTGCTAGTAATATTCTTATCAAGCTTAATAGCATTACCAGTATCATTAGTATTATTAATGACAAAAAAAGAGAATATCATACCATTTGGACCATTTATTTTAATATCATTAGTACTCATTTATATGTTAAAAATAGATTTACAAACAGTAAGTGATGTATTACAAATGTTATAATACTAAGAAATATATTTTATATTTCTTTTTCTTTAAAAAAATCTATCATAAATTATATTTATAAGTTATAATATTTTAAGAGGTGAGATATATGAATAAATTAACAATTTTACCAGCAGATACTTATATAGTAGTAAATAAAACAGTATTAAAAGAACTAGATAGAAAATTAATTACTATGTTATATCAACCAATAATAGGGTACGTTGCTACCAGTTTATATTTCACTTTAATAGATGATTTAGATAAAAGACAAATAATGAGTAGTGAATTAACTCACCATCATCTAATGTCAACTATGCAATTAAAATTAGAAGAAATAATTAAAGCAAGAAAAAAATTAGAAGCAGTTGGACTCCTAAAAACATACTTTAAAGAAGATCATGTAAATAATTATGTTTATTTAATATATTCACCAATGGAAGCAAGTGAATTTTTAAATCATCCAATTTTAAATATAGTACTATACAATAATTTAGGTAAAAAAGAATATGATAAAATAATAGATTTCTTTAGAATACCTAAAGTTAATTTAAAGGATTATGATAATATATCAGAATCATTTAATAATGTATTTTCAAGTGTATCAGGAAATGTCCTAATAGAAAATGAAAATATAATGCAAGAAAATACTAATAATATTGAATTGGAAAATAAAATAGATTTTAATTTACTTATTTCATCAATACCAAAGAACTTAATAAATGAAAGATGTTTTAATAATGATACAAAAGAATTAATTAATAATTTATCTTTTGTATATGATATAGATGATTTAAATATGCAAAGTCTAGTAAGAAACTCTTTAAATGAAAAAGGTCTAATAGATAAAACTGAACTAAGAAAAAGTTGTAGAAACTTCTATCAATTTGAAAATGAAGGAAAACTCCCAACACTAATATATTCAACTCAACCTGAATATTTAAGATCACCAAATGGTGATACATCAAACTGGGCTAAAATGGTATATACATTTGAAACAGCAACACCATATGATTATTTAAGAAGTAAATATAAAGGAATTGAACCAACAAGTAGAGATCTAAAACTAATAGAAAGTCTACTAGTAGATTTAAAATTAAAACCAGGTGTAGTAAATGTCTTAATTGCATACGTTTTAAAAATAAATAATCAAAAACTCAACAAAAATTATGTAGAAACAATTGCAGGACAATGGAAAAGATTAAATATTGAAACTGTAGAAGAAGCAATGAGAATTAGTGAAAAAGAACATAAGAAAAACAAAAAAAGATTAGAAATAAATAATAACAGGCAAATAACTAAAAAAGAAACAAAAGAAAATTTACCAGATTGGTTTAATAAAGACATTGATATAGAAAAAGCAACAGAAGAAGAACAAAAAGAAATGCAAAAACTAATAGAAGAAATGATAAAATAAAATCATTTCTTTTTTTATTGTTTTGTGTTATAATAAGCGCATTATTCATATATTTTATACAAAGGAGAAATTATGATAAAAAGAGAAATAATGAATGTATTATCATATATAACAATATTAGGACTAATAGTATTTATATTTACTTTTATATTATATGGAGATAAAGATTCCGTTTTAGCACAATTTTCATTCTTAAATAATGATATTTCAATTAAAACAATATCTGGAAATAAATTTTTAGCAGAAAATTATCCAGTAGAAGATGAAGAAGGACTAAAAGGAACACCATATGTATTTTCTATCAATAATAGTAAAAATAAAAAAGTAAAATATCAATTAATATTTGTAAATAATGATGAAGAAATAGAAAAAGCAGGATATCAAAAATTAGATAATAAGTATTTAAGATATTCATTAGAAAAAGAAAATAACGATTATACTGTTCCAAAATCAATTCCAGAAGACGGAATAATATATGAAAGTATAATAAATAAAAAAACAAAAGAAGAATTTAAACTATATGTATGGTTAGATATCAATTCAGATAGTAATGTTCAAAACAAAATGTATAATGGAGTTTTAATAATAAATGAAATAAAATAGTAGAAATACTATTTTTTTTATTATTTACTTGCTATTAAATTGTAAAAAAGATAAAATTAAGTTATAGGTGATTATATGAAAAATATAAAAGAATTTGTAAAACTAAAAGAAGAAGATATTAAAGATTTAAAAGTGAATTATGCAAGAGCAAAAAAAGATCCTGATTTTGAAGAATTAGTAACCATTTCACAAATTGAAGATGAAGTAGCAATGAAATATACTTCATCATTAGAAGATGCAACAATAGAATATAAAAACTGTCAAAATTGCAATTCATTATCTTCTTGTAAAAATAAAATTAAAGGTTTTATATATAAACCAAATAAAAATAATAAAACAATAATTTTTGATTATGTAGCATGTCCTTATATGCAAAAGCACATGAAAAGTATCGAATATCAAAATCATGTAGATTTCTTTCAAATGCCAAAAGAAATAAAGAATGCTAGTTTAAAATATATATATACAGACGATAAGAATAGAATAGAGATAACAAAATATTTTAAAGAATTTATGGATGAATATAAAAAAGGATCTAATCCAAAGGGGCTATATTTGCATGGAGGATTTGGTTCAGGAAAAAGTTATCTAATAGCAGCACTATTTAATGAAATGGCTAAAAAAGAAGTCAATAGTGTAATCGTATATTTTCCAGAATTATTAAGAAGTTTAAAAGAATCATTTTCAGGAGAAGAAAATGAATATAGAGATAAATTTAATCATATTAAGAAAGCTCCATTACTATTATTAGATGATATTGGAGCAGAAAACTTAACACCATGGGGAAGAGATGAAATATTAGGATCAATTCTTCAATATAGGATGGAAGAAGAATTACCAACATTCTTTACATCCAATTTAAATTTACAACAACTAGAAGAACATTTTAGTATTACAAATAATGGGGTAGACAAAGTAAAGGCAAAAAGAATAATTGAGAGGGTCAAACAATTAACTAAGGAAGAGGAATTAACAAGTAAAAATAGGAGACAATAGTTATGACAGTAGAAGAATTAGATCAATTATTAAAAGATAATAAACAACTAACAAAATCAACATTAGGGAAAATAAGTACTAATAAAATATTGGATTTATTAGAAAAAAAAGCAGATACCTTTAATTACGAAAAAGATTATTTATACTTAAGAAACATATTTGAATATTTATCTTTAGCGTTATCAAGAGGACAAGATTCTGATAAAGAAAAAATATATAAAAGACTACAAAACTTACATGATACAATTAGAGTTCTAATATTACAAAAACCTGGTAATATAGAAAAAACTCATACAAATTACCAAGTATTAAAAAAAGCAATAAGTAATATAGAAGCAATATCGCTATCTTACTTATATGACTATACAGAAAAATATCAAAATAATACTTATAGTTTTGTAGAATATTTAATATTTGATCTAAAAAATTATTTACTTGTAGAAGACGCATTAAATAGATTCCCATACATTGCAAAATTATTTGATCAAAACAATGTAACATTAGTAGAAAAAATAATACAAAAATACTTTGAAGAAACAATTAATTATACCAGTAATAAAGAATTAAAAAGAAATGATGATTTGATATACTATGATGATATATTGAGTTTGTTTTTAAAAAATGAAGAAGATCTTGATTTTGTATTAAAACAAAGTAGTTTAAAAAGAATAAATACAATGATTGAAGGAATAACACCAGAAAAATATAATGATTTAACAAAAAGAAAACTAGTCTTTTGGTTAAATAATTTAAAAAATAAAATAAATAAAACCCCTGAACTTAATCAAGAAGATGATATAAATACATTAATGTATAAGTATGGAATTAAAAGTAAATTTGATGAAGGGGTATTATCAGAAGCAAGACAAAGAGCAACAGTTGAAAAGAAAAATATAAAAGGTAGAAGAATATTAAGTCAAAAAGAATGTATTATAACAATAGATGGTGATAATGCTCAAGAACTAGATGATGGATTATCAGCTGTAAAACTAGAAAATGGTAATTATTTATTAGGAGTACATATAGCAGATCCATTAGGATACATTCCAATTAATAATATTATTATGGACGAAGCATTAAAAAGAACAACCTCTATATATTTATCTGATATGAATATTAGTCAATTTCCACCAGAATTAGCAAAAAATATAATGACACTTAAAAGTAGAAGTTATAGGTTAGCAAGAAGTTATTATATAGAAATAGCACCAGATGGAGATATATTGGGAACATGTTTTGAAAAAACAGTAGCATTCATAACTAAAAAAGCAAGTTATAATTCATTTAATAAAATGTTAGATGAAGGAACAGATGATGAAAAAATGAATGATACTATCTATACATTAGAAGAAATATCAAACATTTTATCAAAAAGATTAAGGTTTGATGAAATATATCAAGAAGTAAATAGAACAGAAATAAATCCAACTAAAACAAATATAATAGGTAAAACAAAATCAGAAAAAATAGTAGAAAATTCTGCAGTTATTACTAATTATGTAGTAGCAAAATATTTCTATAAAAATGGTTTACCATTTATCTATAGAAATCATAAAGTAGATCAAGATTTTATAAATAAAATGGAACACTTTAAAAATAATCTTCAATATGAAAAAGATGATATAGAGTATAAAAAATATATGGAAGCAGCACAACACGGATTACCTAAATCATATTATGGATTAAATAATGATGGGCACTATGGTTTAGGATTAAAGTATTATACGCATATTACAAGTCCATTAAGAAGATTTGCAGATGTAGTAGGATCTCTATGCTTAGACAAATTATATTTTAGTGATCCAACTGATAATGAAGTATATCAAATGGAAGAATATATTAAAGAAACATCTAAACAAATAAATTGTAAAGCAGAGTCCATCGCACATTTTGCAAAAAATTATGAAAAGATAAAATCATTGAAAAAAGATTAAAATTGTGTTATATTAAATAAGTAATAAATACATTGACAAGAAATATGATATTTTAAATAATTATTTATAGAGAGTTCACATTTGGTGTAAGTGAATAATAATATTAAAGTATTACTCTTCTTTAGTAGGACCTTAATAGGAATCCCGGGAGACCGTTAAATCAAATAAAGTTAAACCAAGGATGGTACCGTGTAATTCACTCCTATATATTTTTATATAGGAGTTTTTTATTTATAATAAAAAGGAAAGAGGAAATAAAATGATAAATATAAAAGAAAATGAAAGATTAAATATTCTAAATCATAGCTGTGCTCACTTAACTGCACAAGCAGTAAAACATTTATATCCAAATGCTAAATTTTGGGTAGGACCAGTAATTGAAGAAGGATTTTATTATGATATTGATT
>CAYMEJ010000035.1:0-9099 GCA_964389735.1 uncultured Muribaculaceae bacterium | reverse complement strand
TTTAAAGATTATATAGCAATGCCTAAACTTAATATGTATCAATCATTACATACTACAATATTTGGTATAGATGGGTATTTATTTGAAATACAAATAAGAACTAAGCATATGGATGAAGTTGCTGAAAATGGTATTGCAGCACATTGGGCTTATAAAGAAAAAAAAGATGCTAATGCAACTAATATTAATACTACTGAACAAAAATTACAATTTTTTAAAGCTATTATGGAATTGAATGAAGATAAAATGAGTAGTGAAGATTTTGTTAATAGTGTTAAAGATGAAGTTTTAAATAATAATATATATGTGTTTACTCCTAAAGGAGATATTATTGAATTACCTAAGGGTGCTACTCCAATAGATTTTGCTTATAAAGTACATTCTAAAGTAGGAGATAGTATGGTTGGTGCTATTGTAAATAATAATATTGTTTCACTTGATTATGAATTACAAAATAATGATATTATTAAGATAAATACATCTAAGAATTCTAATGGTCCTAGTAAAGAATGGTTAAATATAGCTAAATGTACTCAAACAAAGAATAAGATAAGAGCATTCTTTTCTAAGAGTGAGAAAGAAATATATATTGAAAGAGGAAAAGATTCAATAGAAAAGGAACTTAGAAGAAGAAAAATACCTTTTGGGGACTTTAATACTGAAGATAATTTAAAGATATTATTTACTGAATATAAATTAGATGATATAGAAGATTTATATTTACATGTAGGTAATAATAAATATGGTGCTGGTGCTATTATTAATACTATTTTTAAGAAGGATGAAGTAGAAGATAAACCTAAGAAGATAGTTATTAAAGAACCAGAAACTGATATAGTAGTTGCAGGTATAGATAAAGTTAAAGTTAATTTGGCTTCTTGTTGTAGTCCTATACCAGGAGATGAAATACTTGGATATATTACTAAAGGTAGTGGTATAAGTGTTCATAGAAAGAATTGTCCTAATTTAGAGTTCTTAGATAATAGAATTGTAGATGTTGAATGGGGTAAGACAGATAATAATAAATATTTAACTTCTATAATAGTGTATACAGATACTAAGAATGGTAAATTAATGGAAATGTTACAAAAGATGAGTCAATTTGATATTCATATAGATAGATTTGTTACTGTTAGTAAGGGTGAAGAAACAGTATATGAAGTAGATTTATATGTTAGAAATAGTGATTATTTAGATAAAGTATTCTTAGAACTTAATAAATTATCTTATGTTATTAAGGCAGAAAGGTTATTTAAGTAATGAGAGTATTAGTACAAAGAGTTAAAGAAGCAAGTGTAGAAGTTAATAAAGAAGTAATAGGAAAAATTGATCAAGGATTTTTATTGTTTGTTGGATTTACTGATGAAGATAATTATCAAGTAATAGATAAAATGGTAGAAAAAGTAATAAATCTTAGAATATTTGATGATGAAAATGGTATAATGAATAAAAGCATACTTTCTAATCAAAATGCTAAAATATTATCAGTTTCACAATTTACTTTATATGCTGATACTAAAAAGGGAAATAGACCTAGTTATGTAAAGGCATTAAATGGTGAAGAGGCTATAAAGTTATATGATTATTTTAATGATAAATTAAAAGAACATATTGATGTTGAAACAGGTAGATTTGGTGCAGATATGAAAGTTAGTTTAATAAATGATGGACCAATTACAATAATGTTGGAAAAGTAGGAGGAAATATGAAAGATAAATTAAATTACAAATTACTTAATATTTTAATTATTGCAGCTATATTATATATTGCATTGATTACTAAATCATATTGGGGTGGAGTTATTTCTAAAGTATTCTCAATATGTTTACCATTTATAATTGCATTTGTTATTGCATATGTATTATATCCATTTGTTAAGAAACTTGAAAAAAGAGGAGTTAGGCATAATTTAGCAGTTACATGTGTAGTTTTAATAGTAACAGCTATAATAATAATAATTGGATTTATTACATTACCAGTTATATATAATCAGTTAATATCTTTTACAGATTATATAGTAGAAGTTATTGGAGACTTTGGTAAGAAATTCGATATTAACTTAGGAGGATTCTCTAAGACTATTAATAATTCATTAAATGATATGATTGCTAATATAGGTAAATATGTATCTGATGGTACATTAGATTTATTAAATAAGAGTATAAGTTTTGTTACTAATACAATAGTTGTATATATAGTAAGTATTTATTTCTTAGCAGATATGGATTCAATTAGAAAGAAAATGAAAAAGATACTTAAGAGATTTAAGAATAAGAGTCTTCAATTTGTTAGATTACTTGATGATGAAATGGAAAATTATTTCCATGGATTAGCATTATTTATGTTAGTACAATTAATTGAATATTCATTATTATTCTTTATAGTAGGACATCCAAACTGGGCTTTATTAGGATTACTTGCTTGTGTTACTACAGTTATTCCATATTTTGGAGGATTAATTACTAATATTATTGCAGTTATAACAGCATCTGTTATATCTACACCATTATTTATATCAACTTTAGTAATAACATTAATATTCCCTAATATTGATGGATATATTATTTCACCTAAAATATATGGTAAGACTAATAATGTAAATCCTGTTATTGCAATATTTGCAGTAGCAGCTGGTGGAGCATTATTTGGATTTATTGGTATAGTTATATCTTTACCAGCATATATCATTTTGAAATGTACTTGGGATTTCTTTGATGATGATATTAAAGAAAAGTTTATTGATTCAAAAGATAATAGAGATTAAAAAGGAGCACTAATGAACGGTAAAAAGGATAAATTTATTAAGAAAAAAAAGAAAAGAGCATTTACTTTAATAGAATTATTAGCAGTTATAGTAATATTAGGAATAATAGCAGTAATAGCAGTACCTGCTATTACTAAATATATTGAAAAATCTAAAATAGATAGTTTTAGAAGAAGTACAGAATCAATATTTAGTGCAGCAACACATTATTTAGTAGATAATGATTTAGATGTTTTACCTGATGAAGGAATTGAAATTACTGAACTTGATTATAAGAAAACTAAATTAACTGGTGGTAAAGTTTATAGTAATGGAGAAAAGTTTGAAGTAGAGAATGTTACTGATGGAGAATTCTGTGCTAATGGAATAGAAAAAGAATTAGAAGTAGTTCATGATAAATGTGAACCAATAATAATGGAAAGTCCTACTTTTGCCCTTGATAAAGAAGGATGGAGTCAAGAAAAAAATACTACTATTACTTATCCAGATGGAACTGATTACTTTTTTAGTATTACAGGTAATGTAAAAGCTGATAAAAAAGTTTATGAATGTTCAAGTGTTAATGAAAAGACTTCAGTTTGTGATAATACTTTAATAGATGAAAATACTTCATTAAAAGAAAATACATGGTATAAGACTGAGAATAATGTTAAATTATTACTTAAATCTAATTCTAATATAATTGCTCATTCTTATAATCGTAGAAGATATAAAATATCTACTATGAATGTAGATAATATTGATGTAACTATTCCTACTACAGCAATGGTTACAACATCTAAAACAGGAAATAGTATTACAGTTACTTCAATTGGTATTGATAATGAATCTGATATATATGGATACCAATTTAGTAAAGATAATGGTACTACTTGGACAGATATACAAACAAGTAATACTTATACTTTTACATCTTTAACAGTAGGTTCTTATAAAGTTGCTTCGCGTGTAATTAATGGTACTTATGTTAATGATGGGATTAATAATAATTATTTAGATAGTAATAAAGTTACTAATATAGAGGGAGAAATACAAGATAATCCACCTGTAGTAGTATTTACACCAACATCTTTTTCATTTAGTCCAGCGTCAGCTTATAAATCAAAAGGTGGAAGTGATCACGATACACAAACTTTATATTCTACAGTTACTAGTAATATATTAAATTTAAGGGGTTCTACATTAATTAGAGTAAGTGCTAATTTATATGAAGGAGATACTGGACACGTTGGAAGTGGTCTAAGTAATCCTAATGCAAGTGTTACATTATATTGTAGTGGTAGAACTATTACTTCTCAAACATCTGCTGGTTTAGGTGGAAAGAACTTTGTACTTGGAACAAGTGGAATAGATGAAGCTACTTTAGGAAGTTGTTATTTAAGTGTAACTGGGTATGCTAATTGTTATAGAAGAGGAATTGGTATAAGTGTAAGTGGAGCAAGTGTAAGTGGTGAAGTTTTAACTAATTTTACATTCCCTACAAATAGTGCATATTTAACTAAAGGTGGAAGTGAACATGATACACAAACATTAACTCCAGTATTAGTAAGTAGTAGTACAATTAACTTAGCTGGTGTAAAAACTGTTAATATACCTTTAAATTTATATGAAGGAGATACAGGACATGTTGGAAGTGGTTTAAGTAATCCAACTGCTAGTGCATCATTATATTGTAATGGTACAAGAATTGCTTATCAAAATTCTCCTGGATTAGGAAGCAAGAATTTTGCGTTAAGTACATCAGGATATACTGATTCTCAATTATCTAGTTGTTATGTACAATTAATGGGTTCAGCTAATTGTTATAGAAGAGGAATCGGTATAACAGTTGGTAGTGTAACATTAACTAAATAATTACTATTGCAAAATTAGTAAATTAATAGTAAAATAAGGTTATCTTCTTAGAAAGAAGAGTAATTATAAATATTTTTTAGAAAGAGTATGGTTGATGAAAATACTTATATGTTTATGATGAAAGACACTTTCAATAAATAAGAAGCGTGTATTCGCGTTAAGATATTAAGCATAATTAAATTATGGAATTAAGGTGGCACCACGAGTATACTCGTCCTTATTGGTAGCTACCTTTTTATTTTTATAGGAGGATTTTATGATAAATAGAGCAAAGGGATGTCATGATATATATGGCACTGAAATGAAGAAATGGCAATATGTTAGTAATTTGATTGATGGAGTATGTGAAAAATATAATTATGGTATGATACGTACACCTATTTTTGAATCTACTGAATTATTTCATAGAGGTGTAGGAGATTCTACTGATATAGTTACTAAAGAAACTTATGATTTTGTTGATCGTGGAGATAGACAAATGACATTAAGACCTGAAGGTACTGCTGGAGTAGTTAGAAGCTATGTTGAAGATAAGATGTATGGAGATGCTACTCAACCAGTTAAATTATACTATAATGGTACTATGTATAGATATGAAAGACCTCAATCTGGAAGAGATAGAGAGTTAACACAATTTGGTATGGAAATAATTGGAAGTGATGATCCATTAAGTGATGCAGAAGTTATTTCTATGGCAGTTAATATTTATAGATTAGTAGGACTTAAAGGAATTAAAGTTAAAATAAATTCTTTAGGAGATAAAGAATCAAAAGATAATTATAGAAAAGTTTTAATAGATTATTTTAAACCACATATTGATGAATTATGTGAAGATTGTAGAACTAGATTAGAAAAGAATCCATTAAGAATTTTAGATTGTAAAGTAGATCATGATTTAGATATTATGAAAAATGCTCCTAAAATGACTGATTACTTAAATGAAGAATCAAAAAATATATTTGAAACAGTACAAAAATATTTAAGTTTAATGGATATTGATTATGAAGTAGATCCTAATGTAGTTAGAGGACTTGATTATTATTGTCATACTGTATTTGAAATAGAAGCAGATATAGAAGGTTTTGGTGCTCAAAATGTTCTTGGTGGTGGTGGTAGATATAATGGTCTAGTTAAACAATTAGGTGGACCTGATGTATCTGGCGTAGGTTTTGCAATGGGATTTGGAAGACTTATGCTTGCTATTGAGAAAGAAAAGATAGAACTTCCTATTAATAATGAATTAGATGTATTTGTTATGTATGTATCAGATACTGAAAAAGAATATGCTTCAACATTAGTACAAGAATTAAGAATGAATGGTTTTAGTGTTGATACTGAATATACAGGAAGAGGATTAAAAGGACAATTTAAACAAGCTGATAGACTTAATAGTAGATTCTTGATTATTTTAAATGATGAAGATTTAAAGAATGATGAAGTTACTATTAAAAATAATAAAACTAAAGAAGAAGAAAAAGTTCAAATTGATTATTTATTATATTTCTTAGATGAAGGTCTAAGTGTAGAAGATGAATGTGACTGTGGATGTAGTCATGAAGAACATGAATGTCATTGTCATGAAGAAAGTCATGAATGTAGTTGTGGTGATGATTGTCATTGCAATGATGAAGATCATGAATGTAGTTGTGGTGATGGATGTCATTGCCATGATGAAGATTAAGAAGGTGTAAATATGAAGAAAAATAACAACATTGATTTTAATATTAAGAATGTTAATGAAGAAGTAACATTATATGGATGGGTACAAAAGAAACGTAATTTAGGTGGACTTGTATTTATTGATTTAAGAGATAGATCTGGTATTATTCAATTAGTAGTAAGACCTGATAATAAATATTATGATTTAGCTAGTTCATTAAAAAATGAATCAGTTATTAAAGCAATAGGAACTATTGTTGAAAGAGAAAGTAAGAATAAAAATATTCCTACTGGAGATATTGAAGTAATTATTAATGATTTAGAATTAATTAATACTTCTAGTGATATTCCTTTTGAAATTAGTTATGATACTACTGCACTTGAAGATACTCGTTTAAAATATAGATATTTAGATTTAAGAAGACCTAGTCTTCAAAGTAATTTAATGTTAAGAAATAAAGTTACTTTAATAGCAAGAAACTTCTTAAATAAATTAGGATTTATTGAAGTAGAAACACCAGTACTTTGTAAATCTACTCCTGAAGGAGCTAGAGATTATTTAGTACCTAGTCGTATATCTAAAGGTAAGTTTTATGCTTTACCACAATCACCACAATTATATAAACAATTATTGATGGTTGGGGGAGTAGAAAAGTATTTCCAAATAGCTAGGTGTTTTAGAGATGAAGACTTAAGGGCAGATAGACAACCAGAATTTACTCAAATAGATATTGAAATGAGTTTTGCAGATGAATTTGATATATGGCAAATAGTAGAAGATTTAATGAAAGATATATTTAAAGAAGTTAAGAATGTTTCATTAGAATCATTTGTAAAAATTAAATATGATGAATGTATGAGAAGATTTGGTTCTGATAAACCAGATTTAAGATTCTCTATGGAATTAAATGATATTAGTAATATATTTAATAACACTGAGTTTGAAATATTTAAAAATATTTTAAATGATAAAGGAATTATTAATGCTTTAGTAGTAAAAGATGGTAGTGATAAGTTTTCTAGAAAAGATATTGATAAGTTAACTGAATTAGTTAAAGTATATGGAGCTAAAGCTTTATCATATTTGAAATTAACAAATGAAGGATTAAATGGTTCTATTGTTAAAGTACTTAGTGATGAAGAAAAGAATAATTTAATTAAAGAATTAGAATTGAAAGAAAATGACTTAGTATTTATAGTAGCAGATAAGAAAAAGGTTGTTTATGCTGCACTTGGTGCATTAAGAATTAAGTTGGGTCATGAATTAAATTTAATAGATGAGTCTATTTATAAATTCCTTTGGGTAACTGATTTCCCTATGTTTGAATATAGTGAAGAAGAAGATAGATTTGTAGCAGCACATCATCCTTTTACTTCACCTAATAAAGAAGATATAGATAAGTTATTAACTGATAAAGAAAATTGTTATTCAAGAGCATATGACTTAGTATTAAATGGTTATGAATTATTAAGTGGATCAGTTCGTATACATGAAGCTGATACTCAAGCTAAAGTATTTGAAGCAATTGGTATGAGCGATGAAGAAGCAAAAGAAAAGTTTGGATGGTTCTTAGAAGCATTTAAATATGGTGCTCCTCCTCATTGTGGAGTTGGTATAGGACTTGAAAGATTAATAATGTTACTTGCTAATACAGATAACATTAGAGATGTAGTAGCGTTCCCTAAAACTGCAAGTGCTACATGTTTAATGAGTGAAGCTCCTAATGTTGTAGATAATAAACAGTTAGATGAATTAAATATTAAATTAAAATAAAAGAAATGTTTGACATTTCTTTTTTTTAATTTATAATAGTTGGTAAATGTTGAGGTGAATATTATGTATAGTAAAGATGGAATGTTAAATTATAGAGGAGTTCAAACAAGAAGAACTGATATAAGTGAATATGATTGTACTATTAATGTAAAAGAAGATGGAGTAACTAAAAAAAGTGATGTTGAACCTATTAATCAATTTCATTTATGTAATAGTTGTTCAATAAAAAACTTTACAGTGTGTGAAAAGGTTAGAGATATTGTAAAGAAACCAATTGCATTATATGATTTTATAACTGATGGTTATGAACTTGTTATTAATGATGATACTTTAGATAAAGCTAAGAAAGCTAGTTTAGAAAAGTGTGTAGTATCTAAATGCAAAAATTATGTAAGAGGGTATTAATATGCAAAGTAAAATAGTAAATGTAAAAGTAAATGGTACTATGACTAGAGATTTTTTAAAGAATGTTAAATCTTATTCTTTATGTAGTAAATGTAGAAATGTTAGTAATTGTGAAATGAGAATGGATTTAGTAAAGAAACCTATTCAAGATTATGATTATATTAAATCTGGATATGAAGAACGTGCAAATAATAATTTTGTAGTAACTAAATGTAGAAAATATATTAGAAGTAAATAAGAGACAAGTAATTGTCTTTTTCTTTTTATTTATTGAATAAAAGTTAAAATATAGATATACTAAAAATATAATAGGAGTGGAATAATGAAGAAAATATTTAAGAATAAAAAAGGATTTACTTTAATAGAATTACTTGCAGTAATAGTAATATTAGGAGTAATAATGGTAATAGCAGTACCAGCAGTTACTAAGTATATAGATAAATCTAGAAAAGATAGTTTTGTATCAAGTGCAGAAATGTATATTAATGCAGTACAAACAAAAGTATCAAATGGTGATATAAATGTACCAGATGGAGAAACTGAAAAAATATATATAAATAATATAGATTTACAAAAAGGTGGAAAGAGTCCATATGGAGTAGGATATGATCCATTAAAGTCGTATGTAGGAGTTACAAATGAT